>NZ_QTYG01000067.1:0-11165 GCF_003462045.1 Ruminococcus sp. AM31-15AC
GTTGGTTATTCATGATACTTTAATTATACCACAAAAAAAGACTGCTGTCTTGCTTTTTGGCAAGATCGCAGCCTTTTTTCTTGGGGACTTTTTTTACAGCCCCTTTTTTCCTATTGTAGCTTTGCATAAACCTGCCGGATACGATCAGTTATTCCTGCGTCTGGCTCTGTTCAGCAGCAGGAGCGATATCATAAGTATCAAGGGAAATGCGCAGCCTGCGAGCATACCTTTCTGCATATCATCGCCTGCACGCTGGGTGATATTTCCTACAATAGCGGGACCGAGTGCTCCGCCAAGATCACCAGCCATGGCGAGGAGTGCAAACATTGCAGTTCCGCCGGTGGGTATTTTTCCCGAACAGATGCTTATAGATCCGGGCCACATGATACCTACCGAGAATCCGCACATTATGCAGCCAAGAAGACCGATTACAGGTATTACCGACAGGGATGCAGTGATGTAACAGGTCAGACACAGCAGTGCCGAGCCTATCATGAATTTCATAAGATCGAGCTTTTCGCCGTACTTCCCGTAAAGTGTACGGCTTATGCCCATCGTCACCGCAAACATACACGGTCCTGCAATATCTCCGACTGATTTAGTCAGTCCGAGAGCGGATTCAGCAAATGCCGACGCCCACTGCGCCATTGAAAGCTCCGAGGCTCCCGCACAAACCATAAGCAGTATCGTAAGCCAGAACAGCGGTACTCTGAGCAGGTCACGGATACGCATTCCCTCGCCGTCCTCGACGGGGTGTGCAATGGGACATACTGAAAAATTGTAAACATTCACCAGCGGAATTATCGCCCAGATACAAGAGAGCCACTTCCAGTTTTCTATGCCGAAAGCAGTAAAAAACAGTGTTGAAATGAGTATGACTCCGACCGAACCCCAGCAGTAGAATGAATGCAGCAGGCTCATTGCAGCTTCTTTGTGCTCAAACGGGCAGGCTTCAACTATCGGACTTACAAGTACCTCGGTCAGACCGCTTCCCATTGCATATATGACCGTGCTTATAATTATTCCTGAAAACGGATCGGGAAGCAGTTCTGGCAGAAAAGCAAGCCCGATAAGTCCCAGCGCAGAAAACACCTGCGAACCGATAACGCATTTCCGATAGCCGATCTTGTCGGCGAAACGTGCGCACAGCACATCTATGATAAGCTGAGTAACAAAGAATACCGACGAGATAAGGGCAATTTTTCCAAACGGAATACCATAGCCATTGTGAAATGTGAGAAATAGAAGCGGAGCGAAATTAGCCGCTATTGCCTGTGTGATGAATCCAAGATAGCAGGATATAAGTGTTTTTCTGTAATTCACAGCCATATTGACAAACTCCTTTACAAATGATATAATCAGATTATATAGTAAATATCGTAATATTTCAATACACAAAATCACATTTTTATTACACAATATCGTAAATCGGGTGAGAACATGGGAAATGAAATCAAAAAGGACAGGATCACAACGGACGAAACCTTACGTGAAACTGCAAGTCACGGCAGCGAAGAATATCCGTTCAGTTACTATTATGAGGACATCTGGGATTTCGATTTTCACTGTATCGACTGGCACTGGCACCCAGAGGTCGAATTTGTTTATGTACAGCATGGCAAGGCTGATTTTCTGGTGGGTGGAAACAGGTATGTTCTAAGCTCGGGCGATGGGATCTTTATAAATTCTCAGGTGATACACAGGTTTGAAGCAAAAGACAGCGCCATCATTCCGAACATTGTTTTTTCACCTGTTCTGCTTGCGCCGCAGGGCAGTCTGATATACAGCAGATACATCAGACCGATAATTGAATCAACTACCGAATGTGTGATTTTTTCCGCTGAAGAAACAGCGCACCACAGCATTATCGAAACAATGAGGTCGGTATTTGCTGTGCAGGGTTCTGGCACGGCTTCTGAAATGGAAACGGTAGAACTGCTGCTGAAACTATGGCGCCTGTTATATGAAAGCATACAAATAACAGACTGCGGCCCCGTGTCCGGGCATTCTGCACAAACGCAGGCTAAGCTTCAGATAATGATGCAGTATATTCATGATAATTACAGCGGTCAGATAACACTGGACGATATTGCAGGAACAGTTCTTATAAGCAAAAGCAGTGTCCTCAATATTTTCAGGATATACCTGCACACATCGCCGATAAATTACGTTGTAGAATACAGACTGAAACGTGCGTCAAAGCTCCTTGTTGATACCGAAAACAGCGTTTGTGCCATAGCGCATGAAACAGGATTTGAGAACATCGGCTATTTCTGCCGCAGATTCAAAAAGCTGTACGGCGTTACACCGATAAATTACAGAAAATACTATCGCAGTGCAGAGCGTAATTCAATGAGAAATATACATTCTGACACAAATGTCCTGTCGGGCTGATGAAATAGCTAAACTTGATAAATATCAGATTTAAGAGAGTATGACAAAATCTGCAAGCAGAGAAAAGAACACCTTAATAATACAACTCAGATTATTGATGAGATCTTGTCTGAAGGTTCCGGAACAATCTGCACCGCCAACGGTGGGCTGCTCCGGCAGACCGAAGAAAGCTCTACTATGATCATATCTTTCTCGCTGCATAATTCTTGTTCGAATAAAATGTGTCAAGTGATATTGACAAAACCAAAGCAGCTCTATGGACTTTTTGAGATTGGGTAATTTACTCTATGTAGTTGCTTGAAGTTTATTATACTTCTTTAGTCATCGGTGGGGCAGATGCGGAGGGTTTGACGGTTACTTTTACTGTACAAAATTATTTCCCACAAACCTTTATAAATGTAGTATAATAAAAGAAATTAAGATCATAGGAGGAAAACAAAATGGATGATATGCTTGATAAATACAGAGGCTCGCTGGTCGGTGGTGCTGTGGGTGACGCTTTGGGGTATGCCGTGGAATTTTGCAGTGAAAGACAAATTTTCAGCGAATATGGAGAAAATGGCATAACTGAATATGCGCTCAAAAATGGCAAAGCCCTTATTTCTGACGATACTCAAATGACGATGTTTACTGCAACTGCGTTGCTGGACGGGATAACAAGGGGCAAGCTTCGTGGGATAATGGGCGACTTTTCGACCTACATGGCATTTGAGTATCAAGGTTGGTATCTGACACAGACCGCAAATTATCCTGTTGATATTGAAGAAAATTATGCGAAATATAGCTGGGTCATGAATTTGCCTGAAATGTTCAGCCACCGTGCACCGGGAAATACTTGTTTGTCAGCCTTGGCGGCAGGGGGAAAAGGTAATATAGAAAAGCCTATAAATAACAGCAAGGGCTGTGGCGGAATAATGCGTGTCGCACCTATCGGGCTATATTTTTCAGAGGGTAAAATGGATATCGCAAGTATTGATAAGATAGGCGCTGAATGTGCCGCTATTACTCATGGGCATGAGCTTGGATATATCCCTGCGGCGGCTCTTGTTCATATGGTCAGTTTGTTGTCCCACAATAATGATATCACACTGCTTGAAGCTGTCACGAGTTCGGTAAGGACAATGCAGCAGATATTTAACAGAGCTAAATATATTGACGATTTTGTGGAATTGATCGAGCTTGCGGTCAAGCTTTCACAGTCAGACGGCAGCGACCTCGACAATATACATAAGCTTGGCGAGGGCTGGGTGGCTGAGGAGACTTTAGCTATTGCAGTGTATTGTTCACTGAGATATCAGGATGATTTTGATAAAGCTGTATGCACAGCGGTCAATCACAACGGCGACAGCGACTCAACAGGTGCAGTTTGCGGAAATATTCTTGGCGCATATCTTGGCTATAATGCAATACCACAAAAGTTTAAGACGAATTTGGAATTTCATGATGTTCTTTTGACCCTTGCAGATGATCTTTACAACGATTGTCAGATGTCTGAGTACAGCGACAATTATGACAAGGTATGGCTTGATAAGTATGTTCATAAGACGTATGGAAAGAGGGGATAGGCTTTGAGCGAGCGGAATGACGAACTCACAAGACTTAGTTACACCTTGGGCGAGAACATGGAAGACAGGTTTTATGTTTATATGCTGCAAGACGATAATGGAAAGCCTTTTTATATCGGCAAAGGGCAAGGCGGACGAGTGTTTTGTCACGAAAACGACGCTGATAAGCTGTTAGAAATTATACGCTCAGAAAACGGAGATAGAAATGTCGATTATTCCAAATTATCTGAGAAAATAAAAACTATCATTAAAAGTAGCGGCAAGGTTGAAAAGGTCATAATAAAATGGGGGTTGACCGAAAATGAAGCATTTATGTGCGAATCTGCGCTTATGAATATGTATGATCACATTTTTCCTGAAACGCTCACCAATATTTCTAATGGTCATGCAAGCAATGCTGAAAAGCACTCTCACGCACTTGACGGATATAAAACGAAAGCGAGAAATGTGCAGGATTTTCTTGATAATGTTGCCATAAGAGAAGTGGATTTCAAAGAATACTGTGGAAATATCCCTGTTGTTTTCATTACAATAAATAAAAGCTATCCGCTTATGTACAAGGAAAAATGTGCCAACTTGCAAAGGGAAGATTTTATATACGATTCAGCAAGGGGCTTTTGGGATATAAACATAAGGCGTACAAGGTATGCAAAATATGTTTTAGCACTTTATAGGCAGATAGTGGTAGGTGTGTATCCTGTTAATGAGGATAGCTGGAGAGTTACAACAGACTTTGATGAAAAGGAATTCCCCATATATCCCAAGAAATATCGAGAAAACGATAAACTGTTGATACAAAAGAATAGGACTTATGACGAGTACAAACGTCTTGGCGGACAGAATGATGAAAAATGGTTTGATACACGTCGGAAGAGAATCGGTTTTGAAAAGTGCAAGCCTGAGAACAGCGAGGAATATTCGTATCTATGCAAACTAAAAGGCACATATCTCAAGGACAGATTTTTCAAAAACCAAATGTCAGTATATAATTATGACGTGGACAAGGACGGAAAGCTGAGATTTTATAGTTCTGCAAACTGGTGTTAATAGTGGCGGCTATTTCAACTTCCATGTTGATAAATGTAAGCTTTTTCAGAAAACATGTTGTAATATATGACAATTTGGAATAAGGCTGTAGACAAATGGGGCGATTGGCAAGCTGCACAGCATACAGCTAAGAAATATGATGATGACGGATATCTTCGCAAGAATGAATAGCATAAACAAAAATAAGCTGCTACAGAAAAAATCTGTGGCAGCTTATTCTATTCAGAACAGTCCTAATTTTAACCTATCAATATTAGCTCCTGATATCTGTTTGTACGAATCCATAAGATTTTGGATCATATTTAATGACGAGCGGTTCGAAGGATCAGTTACATAGTGTATTGTCGGCGAAAATTTATTATACGAAAAAACGGCTTTGGTTTTATAGGCATATTACTTCTTCGTTGTCACACTCTTAACAGCCGACCATTCTCCATAATATTTCGTACCCTTTACTACAGTATAAGAGCGAACCTTGACATAGTATTTCTTGCCTGCTGAAAGCTTGGATACTGTCATCTTGTCTGTCTTGTTGTTTGTGACAGTGATCTTCTTTGAACCTGTAAACTTAGAGTTTGTGGCATACTGCACCTCATAACCTGTTGCAGAGCCTTTCTGCGCCCAATCAATAAAGAAAGCCTTTGACTTCGCTGTGAGCTTCTGTATCTTCTGCTTGGCAGGGTTTATCTTGAATGTCTTGCTGACAGTTCCGCCGTATTGTCCTTTGCCTGTTATCTTTACTGTGGCCGTTCCTACCTTTTTGTTGTTTGAATATGAAACTGTGTAATCTGTGCCGCTTTTAAGCGTCTTGCCGTTGTATTTTACCTTTACGCTCTGCGTGATATTCTTTCCTGTGTATGTCTTTGTAGAAATACCTGAGATAGCTGACTTTGTAATGTCATACTTTGCGGCGGTAACATTTTTGCTGTCTGACCATGCTCCATAGTATACCTTTTCGCCAACGTTTGTGTAGGAACGTACACGAACATAATATTTATTTCCTGCTGTCAGACCGCTTATGGTGAGAGTATCAGGCTTGTTTGCGGTAAGCTTTTTAACCGTGCTGTCCTTAAAATCAGCATTTGTGCTATATTCTATCTCATATCCTGTTGCAGAGCCTTTCTGCGCCCAGTCTATGAAAAAGCCTTTGAAGCGTGTTTCAAGCTTCTGTATCTGCTGTTTTGCAGGCAGTATATCAAAGCTTGACTTTATCTCGCCTGTGTATGAGCCTGTTCCTGTTATGGTGACTTCAACAGTACCCACCTTTGTGTTTGCAGAATAAGTAACAGTATAGTCAGTACCCTCATCAAGGACGACATTGCCATTTTTGATAACTATATTTTGCGTAACAGGCTTACCTGTGTACTCTTTGTCCTTAATACCTGAAACGGCAAGCTCATCAATTTTCACCTGATATATATCATAGGCAATGCCGTTCTTTTTGGCATATTCCTCAGCAGCACTGTTCTTAGCGCAGGTCATTGAGAAGTTTTTATTAAGTGTAAGTTCTGAGCCGAAAGTATAACCAAAAGCCTCAGCGCCTATTTTCTTTACACTTACAGGTATGTATACCTTGGAAAGTGAAGTGCAGTTTTCAAAGGCATAATCGCCTATTTCTTCAACACCATTGCCAAACGTCACGCTTTCAAGGGCTGTGCAGCCGTAAAAGCTCCCATCGTCGATATATTTTACTGTATCAGGAATGACCACTGATTTGATATACTTGTTATTTTCAAAAGGACCCTTTTTTGCTCCAATAGGGTGGAAGCTTGTAGGTTTACCCGCCCAACCTGTCAAGGCTGTGACAGTTAAGCCGTATATTTCAGAGGGTATCACAACGTTCTCATCAGTGCCATTATAGCCTATTATTTCAGCGGTCTTGTTTGCAGCGGTCATGTAAACAAAATCTCCGTATAAGGCATATTCTGTGCTTGAAACTGATGAACTGTCATCGGCATAAGCTGATATTGGCGCAGCCATGCCTGTGAATGTCATTGTTATTGCCGCTAATCCGGCGAGATAGTTTGTTGTTTTCATATTATTAACTCCTTTTCACAATATTTTTCTTTGGTATATTAATTTTCTAAAATGTCTGCTTGACCACAATTCTGGTCACAGTTTTGGAACTGCCTTGTACTGTTGACTTACAAGTTGCATTTTTTGATGAGATACTCACTATCGATGTGATCTTGTTGGTATACGCATACCTTGCGCCGATCTAATCTGTTATTGCAAACTCTTCGCAAGAAGCAAAAACAGATATAGTCATACAACAGGTCAGTATAACTGTCAAAATTAAGCATATAAAATTCTTCATCATTTTCACCGCCTTTCAATTATATAAACCGAAGAAGCAGTGAAAATGGCTGATTGAAATACATAAGTTTGTATGTTTTCACAATTGCACGTACTTGTTTTTATTATTATTGCATAAAAAATGTGCACTCCTTTCCTCAAGATTTTGTCCCCTCATATAGTAAGATACAAGCTTGAGTGAATTTGTACACACTTTTTCAGAAAAATATTTTATTTTGTAGAGTTTACCGAATCAGCCATCTTAATTATGTCACTTTTACACAAATCTCCGGTTATTGTATAAGAATATCTGCCATCAGTCCATACAATAGTTGATGTATCGGCATCGTAAGACAGCAGAGCGTCATTGTCATTTATCGATACCTTTTCAGTTGTCCTGTTTTGCGTATCTATCTGATTATTCGTTAATATACTGCTTTGAGTGTACTCGATAAATTCATTATTAGAAGAATAATCAATGATAAGCATAGTTTCTTCTTGAGTTCGGTCATGTTCAGCAAATCCATTTGGGATATGTGTTGGTTCACAACACACAAAAGCATCTGTAAGATCATCGGCAGGAACATCACCATGTACATTCCAGACATCAGTATTATTATCATTGCTGCTTGCAAACAAACCAACAAACCATTCTCTTAACGGCGGAACAGCAGCTACTGTTATCGATCCGATCATAAGCACTGCGGCAATTATGAATATCATCCTTTGCAAGGTCGTCTTTATCAATGAATGGGGTGTTTTATCTTGATCTTTGGTCAATCTGCGGATCCTTCTTCTGTATGCTGATGAAAAATCACATTTTTCATCAGATATCAGCTGCATTTCTTTTGCACATGGCAGAACAACTGCTTGTTCGATCGCTTTGCAGAAATTTTCATTTTCGTTCATAGTTTGCACCTCTCAGCTTCTCCAATAAAATAGCTTCAGCTTTTCTCAGATACTTATATACTGTATTTCTGGATATCCCCATTAAATCAGCGGTTTCATTTGCGTTGTGACCGTAATAATAAAAATAAGTGATAACAGCTTTATACTTGTCTTCAAGCTGACCAATAGCGTTAGTCAGATCAGAAATATCATACTCATTAAGCTTAGCTATATCCGGCACATATTCAGAATCCTCAAATGAGTCATTTTCAAAATATTTTTTCTCCGTATTGTAGATCCGATATGATGCCCTTCTAATAGTTATAATCAAATAAGCGTCCATTTTGTACACAGGCAAATTGTGAACTTTCTTAAAATTGTCTGCTATCCTGTAAAAAGCCTCCCAAACGGCTTCTTCTGCCAATTCGTGTGAATTAAGAATTTTAAAGGCTTCACGATATAATTTTCGTTCATATTTATTTACTATATTTTCAAAATCACTTTTATCTTCCTCATCATCGATCAATGCCATATATATCGGCAACATACAATCACTCCCTTCCTATCTCCATTTCAGAATATTATCAGTTTCCAAATTAAGTATATCATATTTTCATACACCATGCAACAAGGTTCTCTAAAATTTTACTTGTGTCGAATGCTGACTTGTAATTGCATAACAAAAGCGGCCAAGATGAAGGGTAATAACAAAAAAATGCCTAACCAAAAATCTCCATAATAAAAAGTACCCTCAACTTTTGTTTAATCACAAACACCGCCGCAAGTCACAAATGCGTGACCTGCGGCGGTGAATTTGGTTCTGTATGATATGTTTTAGTTAAGAGTGTGCACCGTCCATCCAAGAACCATAAGCTTGCGATTCTATTTTTTCTTTACTCATTTCTTCAAATTTTGAGATAGTATCACATAATTTCCTGTCATAATACGAACAGCAGTTATACATATCGTTATTGATCTTTTTAAAATCAGTATTTACATTAACGCCTTTATCGGAACAGTAAACGATGTATTCATGTCCGTTTGAAATTCCACGAGATATAATATTTGCCTCTGATATTTGAAAAAATGGCTGTGATATATTGGTTTTCATATTTTATCCTCCAAATACTGATTTGATGCTACGATCAACTATCGCATTCAGTTTTTTCTTTGTTTTGAAATATTATACCACGGCATAATTTAACTGTCAACCACACCAAAACGGCAAAAGCTGCTTGATTTATCTCTTGATTTAATTTGCAATGTGTGGTATAATAGCTATAAACCTGCGTATAATACGATCATAAGATATATGTAAACCTGCGTATTATTGAAATTGAGAATATATTCTAACCTGCGTATTATCAAAGTGAGGTGTTGTTATGATACTAAAGCGTAAAATGTACAATAAGCTGCTGACGCTGAAAAAAGAACTTAATGGTAAAAAAGCCTTTCTTATCGAGGGTGCAAGACGTATCGGCAAGTCTACTATCTGTGAGGAGTTTGGCAAGAACGAGTACAAGAGCTATATCCTGATCGACTTTGCAAAATGTCCCGATGAGGTCAAGGGCTATTTTCAAAAGCATATGAATGACCTCGACACGTTTTTTATGCTCCTGTCCACATATTATGGTGTGAAATTGTTTGAACGTGAGTCGCTTATAATTTTTGACGAGGTGCAAATGTACCCAAAGGCAAGAGAATGTATTAAATATCTCGTTGCCGACGGCAGATATGACTATATCGAAACAGGCTCGCTGATCTCCATCAAGGAGAATGTAAAAAACATCGTCATTCCGTCGGAGGAACGTCATCTGAATATGTATCCGCTGGATTTTGAGGAGTTTTGCGATGCTTTGGGTGAGGGGCAGATCATTGGCTATATCAGAAAATGCTTTGCAGACAGAGAACCCCTTGAAAACGAGCTGCACCATAAGGCAATGCTGCTTTTTAAGCAATATATGCTTGTGGGCGGTATGCCGCAGAGTGTTATTGCGTTTCTTGAAAGCAGGAAGGATTTTGATAAAGCTGACGTTGAAAAGCGTGATATACTCGCACTCTATCGCAGCGATATTATGAAGATCGATGCAAGGTATCGCAGCAAGGTGCTTACCATATTTGATCAGATACCGGGACTGCTTTCTCAGCACGAAAAGCGTGTGGTGTTCAGTAATGTTGTCGCACAAAGTACGGCGGATCAGTATGAAGAAACATTTTTTTGGCTGTCAGATTCTATGATATCCAATGAGTGTTTTCTATGCAACGATCCGAATGTTGGGCTGTCGATCAACGAAAACAGAAGTTATGTAAAGTGTTATCTCGGTGACACTGGGCTGCTCGTAAGCCACGCATTCGATGAGAACGAACTGCTTGAAGATGAGGTCTACAAGCAGATACTCGGTGACAAGCTGAACATGAATGAGGGTATGCTTTACGAGAACACCATTGCTCAGATGCTGACGGCAAACGGTCACAAGCTGTATTTCTATACACATTACAACACTGAAAAGCACCGAAACGATATTGAAATAGATTTTCTTATTTCCAACAACAGTAAGCTGAAATACAAAATGTATCCTATTGAAGTTAAGTCCGGCAAGCGATATTCCATAGAGTCCTTGAAACGCTTTAGGGAGAAGTATAAGGCGAGGATCGGAGAGTGCTATGTCATTCATCCACGTAGTCTTTGTTTCAAAGAGGATATAGTTTGTATTCCGCCGTATATGACAATATGTCTGTAAAAAACCGCCGTTCGGGAACTAGCCTGAACGGCGGTTTTGCTTTTGTGTCACTTTATGTACAGCCTATCCGCCAATCTGAGGAGTGTAAGCAGGAAGTCAAAGTCGGTTTTCAACGTTGTCTGCAACGGGTCGCCCTCACGGATACGCATGGTGCGCCTTATTTCTTTAGGTATGACAACTCTGCCGAGATCGTCGATCCTGCGGACAATTCCTGTTGCTTTCATATTTATGACCT
>NZ_QTYG01000068.1:0-10926 GCF_003462045.1 Ruminococcus sp. AM31-15AC
TATTTAAAAAATGAATATAACTATTTTAAAGACGATTTAAATGCAAAAGGTATATATGTCAATAAATATGGGTTATTGGATTCTTTAGAAGATGTTTTGACTTATATAAGCTTAAGACAAAAAGACATTAGTTCTGGAATACAGTTGGAAAATTTCTGGAAAGAGCTCCCAACAAAGATTAGTTGTGTCAAATTGTAAAAGTGTATTCATTTAGCAATGGGATTAATCGCAATCAAAAATATAAAAGCAATAAAACTAATAGTTGGCAATTAAAATTATTTTACTTTAACAATATGGAGGTGATAAAATGCCCACAAACCAAGAAAAAGTTTCACAGCTTTTAGCAGATTCGCACTTTGCATTCATAAACAGCCAAAACAACGAATCTCTTCATTTAGCAAACGAGGCAATTAGGCTTGCTCCAAAAAATCCTGACGCTTATCAATGTGCAGGAGATGCGTATATGTCTTTGGGGCAGTATGAAAAGGCGGTCGAGAGCTATAAAAAAGCGGTCAAGCTTGATCAGAATAACGGCAACAGGTATTTTAACTTAGGGTATGCCCTTGCTACCAACGAAAAAGCGGCAGACGCTATAAAAAATCTTGCAAAAGCTGATGAGCTTGGTTGTTCGCCTGAGAACACAGTCCAGCTGTATAACCTGCTCGGAATAATCTGTTTCGATATAGGAAGATATAAGGATGCACTTGTAAATCTTGAAAAAGCGGAGCAGATAATCGGTGTGGATATGGATATCATGAAACGTAAGGCAATTATTTACGGCATGAAGAATGATATCCGAAACGGACTTCTTACCACCAATCAGATGAAGCTTGTCGCACCGTCAGACTACACTGGCTATCAGCTTGCATTTAAACTGCTGTGCCAGGCAAACCGCCTCGACGCCGCAGAACGGGAACTTGAAATGGCTAAGAAATATGCCGAGCTTTCAATGGATTACTACTTTGACTGCATGACCTTTGAGATTCAGAAGTATCAGACCGATAAGGACAAGCAGCGATATAACAAGGCTCTTACATTTATTGAAGAAGCCTTGAAAACGTTAAAACCTACGTCTACAGAGGTAATCGAAAGCTATATCAACGCCGCAGAAATATATTTGCAGCTTGAAAATCCCGATAAAACCATTGACTGTCTGAATGCGGCACAAAATCCTGCCGAGTCATATAATCTCGGTTTTGATGTCATTGATAAGGAATTTGAGCCTGTTAATCTTACAGAATATGATGTTGAGGAAATGATCGAAGCCGATAAGGAACGCATTGCTGAAAAATACGGCGATTATGGTCTGGAAGAATTGGCTGAAAGCATTGAACCCGATGAAAACGGAGCAAGAGAATATCTTACGAACGTTGAAGATGAAACCGATACCGAGGAAACGGCGTACAAGCTTGACGAAACGGAAGAAATTGAATTGACTCCCGAAAATATAGATCAGATCAATCGTCTGTATATAGGAGCATATACTCTGAAAAAGGAATTCAATAAGGTGATCGACTATGCAAGAAAATTGCAGAGCAGCGAAAGCGTTCAGAATTCATACATAGGAATTTACAGCGAAACAAACGCCTACAAGGAGCTTGGCTCGCCTGAAACAAAGCAGAAGTATGAGGAAACGATAAAATACTTCAGAAACGCTATGATCAAAGACTCAAGCGATATGGCGGCTGTGACATTCCGAATTCAGTGTTATATGGATATTGGTCAGTATGAAGAGGCGGAACATCTTTGTAATCTTCTGGCTAACGAACTGAGAAAGCCTTTACTCGAAAAAATAGAGGAGGCGAGATCCGTTGACTCTTGAACAGGATATTAAGCTGAGCAGTGAGGCTTTTAAAACTGCGGCGAATGAAATGTCTGCTTTAAAAACAAGAGCTGAAACGCTTAAAACTACGCTGGAACAGATGTATAATGACCTGACAACGGCTTTAGATACGCCGGCCGGAAAAGAGATCGAGATCGAGGCAAAGGACGTACTTATCAAACCGATAGACGACCTTATCCTTGTAATTGACCAGATGTCAAAAACACTTGATGATATAAAAGATACCCCATATTATCAAGGTGTGTTTGATAAATATGAGCAACTGATGCAAAACATTAAATTCAATTAATAGGAGGCTTTTACTATGGCAATGGGAAACACCGGTACGGTAAACGTAACGCCGGAAATGATCAACAATGCAAAAGACGCAATTCAGGAGTATAAGGATACTGTAAAAACTCTGTATTCTCAGTTGGAGGATACTATGAGTGCTCTTATTCCAGGTAATTTCAGCGGAAGTGCGGCAGACGGCTTTAAATATTTTTACGATAACAATATTAAGTCTGTTGCAAATACGGATGTTAACGATTCTGGAGTAATGCAGATTATAACTCTTATGAATAATATCGTAGATGGAATTTCTGAAGCAATACCTGCGGAACGGGGCGTTGACGAATCACTTGCGACAGAGAACAGAAAATAAACGGGAGGGTAATAGATATGGCAGGATGCAGAATAGTAAACGAAGGCGTTTCAAGCGCTGTGGAAGCAATCAACGGTTATGCAACATCATATAGAACTGCAGGCGAAACGCTCATAACCTCACTTAGCAGTGCGATCGCAGATATGGAGGGTGCGGCTAAGGATGCATTTAAAACTCTGATTGACGGCGATATTAATAATTTTGTCGCAACAGATTTACCTGGAGCAATTGAAGGTATGGCGTCTCTTCTTGAAGCGAACAGAGATAATTTTGAAAAGGTTGATCAGCAGATTGCTGATAATATAAGCGGCGGTTAAGTACATAAAAGCGCAGCCTGACATTGCTTTGTATCAAAGGTTTTAGGCTGCGCTTATTTTTATCTTGGGAGGTATATACATGGCTTTTAAAATACTTAATGACGAAGAAATATCGCTGCTTACTGACGAACAGGTAGAATGCTATCAAAAAGAACTTAAAATATATAAGCAGAGAGAGGCTTTTGTAGAAAAGCTGACAAAACTTGAAAATGCGGAGATCAAGCCGTATAAACCGAACCTGAAATCAATCGATATTATCAGGGAAATCGAGTTTGCACCTTTCATAAGTCCCGAGCGGCAAAAGCTCAGTCTGAAACCTATGCAAAAGCCTGAACTCCCTGATGATCTTATCGGCAAAGCGAGCGAAAAAATCAATATATCTGAAGTAATTAAATCAAACGCTGTTCTTAAAGAACAAATTGGTTTCAATCATAAACTGTTTTCAAAGGCCAATAATTTAAAATGTTATGAGCAAAAGCAATATGTATTACACAAACTATCAAAACCTGTCATACCCGATACGACCTTTACTAGATTAGAGAATGTACTTTTGAAACCGGTAAATATCAAAAAAACTGCCAAGTTAAATCTGCATGAGTTTATTGCTCCTGAAAAAAACAAGGTTGTTCTTTCAAAAGCAGAAATTTCGAAAATTAAAATAGGAGCTTTTGTACCACCTGAAAAACCTAAGCTTGACTTTGCGGTTAATGCAAAACCTGAAACGGTGATAAAACCCTTTGAAAAACCCGAATTTACTTTGAAAGCTTTTCTCGAAGTTCAAAAAGTAAACGTTAATATGCCGACTTTCCGACAGCCGAAAAGAAATAAACCGGATATCTCTGTTAATGTGAAATCTGATTTTAAAATTAGAACGTTTAAAACGCCCGAAACCACAGTTACTGATCTACCTCAAATAAGAAAAGCTGAAGTTGAAATAGGCAGTTTTCAGCCTCCTGTGCAGCCAAAGCTTGATATTAAGCTAAATTTTGTATCTGACGTTGAAGTAAAGGCATTTGAGAAACCTGAATTTGAAGCGGTTAAGTTGCCTGTGATCCGCAAGCCTGATGTAAGTCGTATAGAGTTTCATGCTCCTGAAAAACGAGAGATCAAGCTTTCTGCTATCGCAAAACCAAGTATTAATGTCAAGCCATTTAAAAAGCCGCAGGATATTAAGACAGAGCTGCCTGAGTTTCCGAAAGTGAATATAAATATAGGAAGCTTTACAAAACCTCAGGAGATCATACCAAAACTAAATGCAAAGGTAAAAACATTTAAACCGATAACAAATTTTAAGAAACCCGAATTAAGCCGACCTGAGCTGTCTGATATAAAAGTTTGCAAAGGTTTTGAAACAGGAACAGAAGCACAGGACATACTTTCCATGCTGAATAAGGAAACTACATTATGAAAAACAACGAAATAATGATATCCGCAAGATTTGAATTTGACGATAAGAGTAAATGTCAGGAGCTTTCATTTCTTGTTCTTAAGGATATTACCCTCAAAGCTTTTATCGAGGCTTTGTATTACGGATTAAAAAAATCCCCGGATTATGAGAAATGTTTCGAGTTGCTTGAGCAATATATCAAAACCAGAAAAGAACTTCAGGTGCTGTATACGGCAAAGGGCAGCTATAATGTGATAGATTTTACAACAGATGTTGTGAAAGACGGCGAAAAGGTCAAAATTTATAATGCAGAGCTTGATAAGTTGGGTTTTGTAACCTCAAGCTGCGTCCTGTTTACGATGAATGAGGAGATCAAGCCGTCTTATTTGTTTAAAAAAGAAGAGAACAGCTATATCTTAAAAGAAAAAGATACGCTTGAATATAATATAAGTACTCGCAGACTGAATGTCATTGAATCCTCGGTAATAGACATAATTCCGCCCAATGATATGCCCCAAAAGGATAAATCATCGCTTCTAGATGTTCTTATTCCCACCGTGCTTTCCACAGGAGGAATGCTTGGTGCACGTTTTCTTATTATGAAACTTGTGCCGAGTGCTTCGTCTATGGGCAATACTATGCTTCTTATGTCGGGTGCTATGGGAGTAGTATCTTTGGTTACTTCATTCTACAGCTTTATGAAAAAAAGGACCGACTATAAAAAGAACGTTGAGGAATGGAAGAACAACTATGAGAACTACATTGCCAGAATTATCAGAACAATAAAAGAATGGCAGGAAAGCGATATTGTATATCTGAACAGCGTGTATCCGAATATGGATACATTGTTTAAGAATACTGCCGAGATCAACGGTATTATTTTTTCAAGATCTCAGAACGATAATGATTTTATGAAAATATCGCTTGGCACTTCTGATGAGGTAAAGCCGCTTTTTGAGATCAAAAGCGAGAAAAAGGATAATATCTTTTACGATATTTATTACAAAATGCGTCGTAACAAGGATGAGATCGAAATAATAGTTCCGACAAAGAAAAAGAACAGAAAGCTGAAAAAGCTTTCTCCCGAGGAAATAGCTGAAAGGGAGCGAAATAAGTTCCTCCTTACCGACTTAGCGTACAATTTTGCAAATAAAGGCGTGGACACTAAGAATGATAACGAGGTTATCGGATTTAACTACCTCAGAAGTGACAGTGGTAAAAAACCGCCTTTACTGATAGATTTGAAAAACTGTGGGGCTTTGGGCGTTATATCAAATGATGTTCAGACTTCTCATCGCTTTATTCAGCATGTTGTTTTCGAACTGGCATATTATCATTCGCCCGAGGATCTGCAATTTGTTTTCTTTTTCGACAAAGAGGACAAAATTGAGAAGCAGAATGAAATACTGAAAAACTATAAGTATCTGCCCCACACGAATGAATTGCTTGACGGTGTTTCACAGTTTGTATTTGATAAGGACAGCTCAGGAATAGTTTTCGGACAGCTTCTCAGTATTATGAATAGCCGGTCCAACAATAAAAAGGAAGATACCGATGATTCTGTGTCAGACGGTAAACTCACACAGATAGTATGTGTGGTTTTCGATGATTATGATATAAAGGAAACAGGTTTTTCAAAGTTCTTGCCTGAAGTTCCAAAAGAGGGTGAGCCTTATATCAATTTGCTTGGACTTACTTTTATTTTCATTCGACCTGTAAAGGATATGCTTCCGAAATACTGTGGAAATATCGTAAATATTGACAAAGAGAATGAAAAGGAAAGAAAAGTGAGCCTTAGATATAACGTTCTTAGCAGAGAAACCTTGAATGTTTTAAGCGAGGACAAGGGCGATAAAACCAAGGCAAATGATACTGATAAATTGATAGAGTATAAATATTTTCAGAACAAGTATATGTTTGGTCCAGAAAGCTATGATGATAAGTTTGATCTTGCATTCAGACAGCTAAGTGCAATTTACTATACTCGTATTGCAGAAAATGGCAAGGTTCCCTCTATGGTTACTTTGTTTGAGCTATACGGATATAATTCCGAGAAAGTCGAAAACGGCGAAGTAAAATCAAGCATACGAAAGAGCTGGGAGGATATTGATAGAAATGACGTGACAAGAAATCTTCGTGTTCCAATCGGTAAGCATGAACACGGCACAATGTATCTAGATCTATACGAAAAGGCAGACGGACCTCATATGCTTGTTGCGGGAACTACTGGTTCAGGTAAATCCGAAACAATAATTACATACCTTATAGGACTGTGCATGAAATTCTCACCTATGGATCTAAATCTTATGCTTGTTGATATGAAAGGCGGCGGCTTTTCCGATCGTTTGGGAGATCTACCGCACTGCGTCGGAGTAGTAACGGATACGGCAGGAGAGGATGAGGGAACATCTGCTGCGTATATGCTAAAGCGTTTTCTTGAAACGCTTAATGCTGAAATAAAAAGGCGTAAATTGTTGCTCTCAAGTTTCGGAGTTGATAATGTTGATTCGTATATCAGAGCATTAAGACTTATCAGAAAAATAAAGGAGCTTGAATCCGACGAGGAGAACAGTGAAGAAATCAAAAAGCTGAAAAAGAAACTTAACAATAAGCAGCAAGAAATTTTGAGTAAGGATCTGAGTGAGCTTTCACCATTGTCGCATCTTGTCCTCGTTGTCGATGAATTTACTGAGTTGAAACGTTTTTCAAGCGAGAGCAACGATGTCGATTTTATTGCTGAGATAACGACTATTGCTCGTGTGGGACGTACATTAGGATTTCATATCATACTTGTGTCACAGAATATCGAGGGAGCTATAACCGATGATATCCGTGTAAACTCCAAAGCAAGAATATGTCTTAAGGTAGCCACAAAACAAGCCTCAAAGGAAATGATAGGAACTCCTGCCGCCGCTGCTCCGACTATGCCCCTTAACGGACGAGCTTATTTGCTTGTTGGAACGGGTGCGAGATTTGAGTATTTTCAGTCTGCATACACTGGAGCTAATAAAAATCTCAATATTGATCCGGCAGTCATTGTTACTCAAGCAACAAATTCAGGTAAATTCAACAACGGATTCTATTCCTCCAAAAAGGACAATATTATAGAGAAAAAACGCAGTGAAAATGTTAGTGAGCATGATACTCAGTTGGCTTATGTTGTTAAAACCATTATTGAAATAGGAAAAAACATGGAGAAACCTCGTCAAATATTTTTGCCACCTTTGCCGGGCGTAATTACGGATAAAACAGATTGGGAGGGTTTAAGTTGAGCAGAGAAAAAATTCTGTGTACTTTGGGCAAATTCGATATACCAATAATTCAGATGCAGCCGACTTTTATCGTTGATCTGCTGGATTCCAATCTGATTTTGTTCGGTTCTGCTATGAGCGGAAAGACGACTTTCATTAAAAACCTTGTCAATATTCTTCATAAACAATATGACGAAGATCAAGAGCAGATATTCATTCTTGATTTTGGCGGAGCTTTGTCAGAATATCGCAGCTTGCCATTGGTATCTGCATATTTTGATAATTCCAACGAGGAATATGTGAAACGTGTTTTCAAGGTAATGGATAACATATTAAAAGACAATATCAAGACCCTGAACGGTAAAAACTACAGAGAAACTACAGAAAATCAGCCTATACATACAACTTTTATTATCGACAACGTAAACGCCTTTATAGATGAATCCAGATATACTGCATATCAGGAAAAGCTTGCAAAGCTTTGCAGAGATGGTCTGTCAAAAGGAATTACCATTGTGGTCACGGCGGGAGAAACCAAGGGATTGAATTCATATATGGCAGTTTTAAGCAGAAAATCGCATTTGAAATGCCAGCAGACAAGTATGCTGACATATTCAATGGTAAGGTCGACGCTATTGGTAATAATCCTGGTCATGGTTTTGCAAATGTAACAGTAAAACCGGAGGGTATTACGGGTACGTTTCGTATGAATCTGCCGTATGAAGTGCAGTGTTTTAAAGCTCAGGCTCTTAATGAAATCAGTAATAATGATAAATCGCTGCCATTTCAGACTGCATTAAGAAAAAAATTCGATTTTGATATTGATACACAGGAATATGGAAAACACGTCAAAAAATATTTGACATTTCCAAAAGAACTGAATAAAGATGACTATATACGCCTGAAACAAAAAACGAATATTGAAGAACAAGTCAAGTTTCCTGTAAGTGTAGGTCTGGATTATGTAGATTTCTGTCCTGTTACAGTCGATTTAGGAAAATCCCATGTAATTGCAATTTACGGCAAAAAAGAATTCGGAAAGACCAATCTTCTGAATCTGCTGATCAACGGTCTGGTAGAACAGAAAGATGACATACGTCTTGTATTTTTTGACGATGGACGTAATCAGCTAAGCGAAATATATGAAAAATATGAAGCGGTTCGGGAGTGTGTTCTGATAAATAAATTTGATAAAAAAGATCTGCCTTTAAAGGACGGAACAATTGTAAACAGAAAGCTTTCGCCGCTTCAGCAGTTCTATTTGTATCTCAATGAAAATTACATAGAACTGGATAAAAAGTTTCTTGCGGGAATGTATGGAGTCAGTGAGAACTTGAAAAAAGAGTATGAAAATATTCCCGGCTGCAATACGGATGAAACTCCTTTTACAGTATTCATTATCCAAAGCAAGCTGATATATTTAAACACTCCAGAAGGCAAACGTTTTATTAATTCAATACTTCCACAGCTTGCCGCAGTGGCGGAGGAACGTGAGTTTTTGTTCATTTTTTCGGATGTTCAGAAAATAAGCGACGGAGAGCAAAACTCATTTTTCAACAATAATATTTCCACTGCATTTTTGCTTGACAATGTAGCAGAATTTGCAGGTGAAAGAGGTCAGAAAACTATCTTTGGAAATATGGATGTAAAAACGCTTAAAGAAGATTATGCTCGCTGTGAATTAGGCGACGGGTATTGTTATGACATTGAAGCAGATAAACTTGTTAAATTGAAATTTATTAAATATTGAAAGGAGCGGTAATTATGGCAGATTCGGCTTTTGTATCGGCTGATATTGATAAATTCGTACAATTTGAGAAAAAAAGCGAGGAAGCGATCAAAGAATTTGACGCTATAAAGGAGAAGTTTAACGATATAAACACTACACTTCTTAAAAAATGGAAAGGTGAGGGTAAAGACGCTTATAAGAAAGAATCGGATCATATTATGGAGAACATAGGTGGGATAAAGGATATTCTTGATTCCATCAACAATGGAGTGGTCAAAGACACTAAGGACGCTTATCTTCAGCTTGACGAAGAACTCGGAGAGTTTAATAAGAATCCACAGACGGCTGAAGGAGAATAAGATATGAGTAAACCAAGTGTAGGTGAGCTTGACACGAGATTCAATGATAGTCAGACTGAAAAACTCGAAAAGCTGACTGTACTTAATGAAAACTCCGAAGAAACCATATATAACTTGATTTTTTCTGTTTCTCAAAATAAGGATAAGGAGAAAGAATCAAAATCTGTTTAACATATTTATGGAGAAAAGGAGTGAATATATGGCAACTATTACTTTATACGCAGGCAAAGTAAATCAGATGTCAAGCCTGATAAACCACGCAAAAAAAGCAGTAAAAGAATATAAGTCTGATTTGAGGTCGCTTAAATCAAAAGTTCTTAAAATTGACAGCGGCATATGTAATGTTGATGATGTTATCAGCTCGATAAAATCATCAACGAAAACGCAGGAAGATAAGATAGAAACTCTGGAAAATCTAAAACAGGACATAAATGATTTTATATCTGACGTTGTACGAATTGACGGAGACGCCGCAGAAGCGATAAATAAAAGTAAAGACGATTTTTATAATAAATACGAATACCTGACACCAGAATGTGAAAAAAGCCGTTGGGAGAAATTCAAAGACGGCTGCAAAAAAGTCGGCGAATGGTGCAAGGAGCATTGGAAAGAAATTGTTATAGTAATTGGCGCTGTGTTGATAATTACAGCAATTGTAATCACGGGATTTACATCGTTAGTTCCGCTATTGACTTTTTTGGGATTGTCTGTAAAATTAGCTACAGTGGTAAGTGTGACCGTTTGTGGTATCGCTTTTCTTGCTTCAAGTATTTACTTACTTGGATATCCACTTAATATTCTTGGTAAGATATTCAAAAGTGACACTTTAAAAACTATATCATTTGGTTTAAGGCATCCGATAATATCTCTTCAAATTGGAAAAGTTAAGCCTGGAGTGGGAAATACTAATATTAGTACAAATGCCTCTCGTTTTGCAAATGCATTTGATTTTGAAGATAATGATGCTCAAGAAGGATCAGAAGTAAATGCTTTTCGACACACTTTTTGGATTTCAATTATAACAAGTAAGTGGGGAGAGAATATAGGCTTACAAGTTGGTAATGCTCATGAAAAAAATCAAAACGTTATTCATGAAATCAAAGATATATACTCGCATAGGTTTAAAACTTTAGGTGATGCTGATCAAGCAGTTGATTTGTTAAATAATGTTATTGGACGGGAGATTGGAAAAACAACATCAATTGATAGTACATCCAAAGATATAGCAAAAAAAGTATTAGATTACTATTATACAAATGGATTAAATATTGTGAAGGAAACTGATGATGGACATTATGTGATTGTAAAAGAACGACTTTCATACGAACGATACAAAGATGATTTAATTTCATACGAACGATACAAAGATGATTTAATTATATTGGAAACACTTGATG
>NZ_QTYG01000069.1:0-10517 GCF_003462045.1 Ruminococcus sp. AM31-15AC
GTTTGTTCGCTGCCTGGAGCTGCTGTGCGATAGTAAGTGACTCTCCCGGTGTACGTGAGCCTGCACCTGTGTCTATTTCCCCGATCCGTGCCTTTTGCACCCACGTCCCAGCGTCCCTTTGGGGATGCACAGCTCATCTGCTGCTGCCTTGGTGCCAATCTCCTTTGCGAGCTTTATTGCCTGCTTTTTAAACTCTTCATCATATTGTTTTCCTGTTCCCATTGATGACACACTCCTTTGTTTTTATTATACTTTGATTGTTTTGTATGTGTCAAGTTTTATTATACAGGATTAGATAGACGGTAGAGATGAGCACAGTCTTGACAAATATGAAGGTTTTCCGAACTATTACCGCAAAGAGCTTTTTGAGATAGATGTTAATGGCGAAAAGAAGGAGTGTATGGCATATCTGATGAACAACGGTCACATTTCGCCACCGATGAGCTATTATTACAACGTCATAAAGCAGGGATATGAGGCGAACGGTATGGATACAAGCTATCTGAGGGCGGCTCTTGAAAAGTCGGTTTGCGAACAGTATTTTGATGAAGAGATGGACGAGGAATTTGACGAAGATGATGATCTTCAAATGAAGCTTTAAGGAGATTGATTAAATGAGATACAAGGATTTTTATGTGAGAATTACGCCAGACAAATATATCCCCAGGGTTGACAAAAAAGGTGATAAAATTCTCTGTGAGGGCTTTTTGATACGGATTTTTGCTGATGAAAATGGGCAGGACGAGATCGACAATTTTACTGCTGCGGTGGGGTTTGAGATACTGGAGGACAGTTTGGCTGAGGCGGAACAGTTGGCGAAGGATTTTGTGGAGTGTGAGGGGAAGGAGTATCTCAAGGTTGTTAAGTAAGATATATCGTGATTAGATAAAAGGAAACAAGGCAGTATGGAAATTATCGCTTTGTGATCTATTTCACAGTGTTGAATGGATCACAAAGCATTATAGATAAAACGTTTTTCAATTCGCCAAATGCAAGATTTTGCATTATTTGACAACCGAAGGCTTTCGTGATATACTATAATCAAATCGTTATAATGGAATACAATGTATATTAACTGTACTCGAGCATTTAGAAGATAACGTACAAAGTAATAGCAGAAAAAACTGAGACAAGTAACGATACCGCTCATGATACACAATATTGGGGTAAAATAGAGAAAAGACAAAGCACTTGACGGTAAATATGCATTACTAAAACGTGTTGTGAAAATTGATTTAGAAATGTTGAATCTAGATTATTTTATTGAATGATTGGAGAAATCAAAATGGACTGGACAAAATTTAATACTCATGGACAATCATTTAATGATGCATTTGAAGTTATGTGTAATATCCTTTTTGAAGGATGGTGCAAGAGTGAATATAAAGATACTTTGAAATACTTTTCATTTGTTAATGGAAAAGGCGGAGATGGTGGAGTAGAGGCTTATGGAGTACTGGCCTCTGGAGAAGTAATTGGAGTACAGTCAAAATGGTTTCCAAATAAGATGGACGATTCTCAATTTAACCAAATTAAAAATTCTTTTAAAACAGCTGTAAAAGTCAGACCGGAGATTACAAGATATATTGTTTGTATTCCAAGAGATTTATCTTCTAAAAGAGTGGTTAAGAATAATGAAATAGCGAAGACCACAGAAGAAAGTAAGTGGTTGGATTTAGTTGAGAATTTTAAGGAAACAAATCCTTCTGTTTCAGTTGAATTGTGGGATGAAACCACTATTCAAGCGAAACTGATGACACAAGAAACTTTAGGATGTTATAAATATTGGTTTGAAAACACGAATGTGTTTGAAGCAGAGATTGAAAATTCATTTGAGAGAGCGATAAACGGATGGGCGAAAACAAAGTATATACCCGACCTATATTCAACTGGTTACATTCATGACAAATTAGAAATTTTCATAGGGAATTATAGCGTCGTAAAGAGGCGATATAATGGAACGCAAAAGATACTGTCTATTTTTGATTCCCTAAAAAAAGCGTATATGGACATCTTGAAACTTGAGTTTTCTGAACAAGAGAAACCTATTGCTGAAAAAATAAAACTGGATATTGATGTTTTAAACAAATGGATATCCCAATTTAAAAGCATAGAAGAGATTGTAGTTGATGGCGCAGAAGTTGAAAAAAAATTTATTGATGATAGATTTGAACTAAATTGTTCAGTTTCTGAATTAAAAAATTGCTCATTGTCTTTTCGTTATTATTCACATTTTGCACCTGCTATAGAGGTGCTCGGAAACATTGTGAATGAGGTGTATGAGTGTTGTCAAGAGTTGAATAGTGATTTTGATAATCGAATCATTTTTCTTGGAAATCAAGGTACTGGGAAAACATTTGGGATTATAGCAGAAGCTAACATATTGTTAAACGAAAAGAGCCATTTGCCAATCTTGGTTCGTGCTAAAGAGTTTTCGACAGGTGATACTTGGTTATCTATTCTGACGAAAACGTTAGGGTTAGCCAGTACATGGAGTGATAGAGAACTTCTTAAGGCTTTAGAAAATGCAGCGTTGCTAAGAAATAAATCAAATGATACTAGCGAAACAGTTAATATACAGCCCAAATGTCTGATTTGTGTTGATGGAATAGAAGAATCTGCATCTTGGCCTTTTTGGGAGGAGCGAATCGAAGAGGCAAAAGCTTATGAAAAAGATTTTGCTGGCATAAAATTCGTTTTTTTGTCACGTCCATATGTTTTCCCAGATTATTTTAAACGAGATTATAGATCTTGTTTTTGCTGCATGCCAAGTTTCGGTGACATAAATGTGCAAGACCTTTTTGATACTTATATTGATTATTACAACATAGACTTAGACAGGAACATCTGGATAAAAGGAATGCTAAGAACGCCGATGGCGCTCAAGTTGTTCTGTGACATATATAAAAATTCAAAGGTGGGATCTTTGTCTAAAAACTCAGTGGTAATAACAAAGCTATTTCAAAAAAAAATAAATTCTATTGAGATTGTATATAGAAAGGCAGGAAAAGAAACTGATAGTCAAGGTATGGTTATGACCACTCTTGTTATGGTGGCAAACATGCTTACTGATAAAATGGAGCTTTCATATGATGAAATTTATAGTGCATGCAAAGAGCCTATAAAGAGTCATCTGGAAGATATCTTGAAATTTGTAGAGGAAGAAGGATTTATATACTCCCGACAAAGTCAGAAAGATGTTTTTAGCATACCGGAAACTAAATATTCATGGGGTATGCAACCAGCGTTCGATTATCTCATGGCAAGGAAATTATTTGATGCGATAAAAGAGAATAAGACTATTGAGGCCAAATATACGAATGGAATTTATCAGATGCTTTCTCTCATTGCGATAGAGGAAGATAAGAAGCTTATATCTGAATATTCTAATATAAGCCTAAGTGATGAGACAACGTTTGATTTGATTTGTTATGCATTGGCAAACACTTCTGTTGAGATTGCGTCAGTATATCGTGATTATGTAAAAGAACTGATGAATTATTCCTCAGAAGAATTTCGAGAAATATTTGATAGAATTATTATGCCGACAAGTAATGTTCCGGATCATCCGTTAGGAAGTATATTGCTTGATGAATTTTTGAGAGGTTTTGAAAAGCCAGCTCAAAGAGATATCTGGTGGTCTATACCAACTTACTTGATAGATAGTAATGATTCTTATTGGAGATGTTATACGGAAATTGATACATCTAATATAAAGTTGTCAAATGATGATAATTACTTAGGGTTACCACTTATTTTAGTATGGCGTCTTTCTTCTGTGGACAATGATGTTAGAAAAGAGTGCAGATTAAAACTTACTGAATGGGGAATAAATAACTCTGAACAATTTTTTAATCTGTGTACTTATTGTGCAGATATTAATGATGAGCAAATCATAGAAGATGTTTTTTCTGTTGCTTATGGAATTGCATTGGGGCAAAATGTACAAGATAAATATCTAATCAGTCTTTCAGATTGGATTATGGACAATGTCTTCTCAGATGAAGGGTTAGTTAGGTATGAAAATGTTGTAGTTAGATACTATTGTACAGGTATTGTTAAAATGGCAATCTACAAAAGGGTTTATGATATAGACGTAGAAAATAAAATTATACCACCATATACTTATCAAGCAAGTATTATGCCTGCTTGTGAAGAAGCCTTTGATGCAGGAAGAATGTCTGGTTATGACCCTATAGATTATGATCTTGCTAGATATGTTTTATGTGATCAATTTGATTGCTTTTTTAGGCCTGACCATAAAACCAACAGTTATTCTGAGAAAACTGAAAAACTGATTGATGAATACAGGCGGAAATATAAGAGAAAGTCATTAGAGATGGAAGGTTTGATTATATCGATAGCATATCAGTATTTGTTGAATCAAGGATGGAATAAAAAAGAATTTTGGGAATACAAAGTTAAGAAAAATATCGGAGTAGACGTTGCAATTAGAAGAACATTTTATCCAGCTACACATGGCGAACGGTCTAAGATAATGAGTGTTGCTGAAAAGTATGTGTGGTGTGCGAGACATCGCATAGAAGCGGTACTGGCAAATATTACGAAGAGTAGCGACTACTGTGGAAATGCAGCATATATCAATGACTATTCGGATTTGGAGAGTTCCATAAATAATGCATATCAGGATTACATTAATTATAAGCAAAGAGACCAAAAAGAAAGTTGGATTCATACAGATCAATTGGTACGCACTCAGAATGAAGACTATTCAAAAAAAAGCATTGAAGCATGGATGTCAGACGAAGACGTACCGAGGTTTTCTGCGTGGTTTGAAGATAATCAAGGAGAAGAAATACTTTATGCTTATACAAACATTTCTAATGATTCAGCTGGCATTGAAGAAACAATTTGGATATCTTCAGGTGTTGTTCAGCGTGCTGAATTTGATGATTTTATAAAACTAGTGAACATTTATTGGGAATCAAGGATCGATTTATTAAATGTTGAAAAATTTCATGCATGGCAGGATTGTCAATGTTATTGTACTCCACAAGAAGTTTGTACTATCCAAAGTCATAAAGAAGTAGAAAATAGCATTTCTATTGAAACAGATGGCGTTGCAGTAAAACTACATAAATTAGTGACAGAATGCACAACTGAACATGCAGAAGATATCGAGAGTATATTTGAGTTGCCTAGTAGATTATTAAGGGAGTTAACAGGAATCACATATGGTGACGGTTATCAATATTTGAATAAAGAAAGCGAACAGCTTGCTAGGTATATAAGCGTAGGGAAGAATTGGAAGAATCAGCAGAAATATCTATTGATGAATATGGAAACTTTAAGAAATGCACTTGATCAAAACCAATATACGATGTTCTGGTTGTTTAGAGTATATCGTTCGCCGTCGAATAAAGCTTATGAAACTTTTGGTAGAGATATTATGCATGACACTGATAGAAGTTTTGTAGTTTGGCTAGATGGAGATGAATACAAATATGTTGAACTACAAAAAAATTGAGCCACCTCGTACAAAAACAGGCGAATACGAATCCATATTAAAAAATTACTGTTCTGATGTTGAGCAATAAAAAAGATATACTCAAAAAAGCATATATGTTTTGTAACAGACAAATTTTGTATGACAGAAGTGTTGCTTGTAAATTAAGCAAATGAAGAAGTATTATTTGACGTATATTTCATTTGATTGGGTAGAGTTTAGTCATCTATTTTATAGTCACAACACATAACAGGACACCAATTTTGATACAATTCGTATCTTGATTGGTGTCCGTTTTCTTTATCCGAAAGTCCTTGTTTAATGGGATTTGTCAACACAATTTAACGAAAGCAGGCAATAAAGCTCGCAAAGGAGATTGGCACCAAGGCAGCAGATGAGCTGCACATCCCCAAAGGGACGCTGGGGACGTGGGTGCAAAAGGCGCGGATCGGGGAAATAGACACAGGTGCAGGCTTACGTACACCAGGAGAGTCACTTACTATCGCACAGCAGCTTCAGGCAGCAAACAAGCGGATCAAAGAGCTTGAAAAGAAAAACCGTGAGCTTGAAGAGCTTAATGAATTTCTGGAGTAAGCATCTGTTTTTTTCGCTGCGAACCGTCGGAAGTCATGAAAGAAGAACGGTTAAAGTTCATTTCCAAGACGTTAATTTTCATTTACTGCGTCACACATACGCTACTGTTTGTATTGAGAATGGCTTTGATGCTAAAACTGTCAGCGAGTTGCTAGGTCATTCTAATGTTAATATTACACTTAACCACTATGTTCACTCATCGCTTGATACAAAAAAGAAATATGTTGAAAAACTTAATTTTGTAGCTTAAAAGTTTTTAGCCGTCAGAAACATCTGATTGGTAGTAAATAATGCATGATTTTACGTTGATTTTTTGCCTTTTTGCCTGTAGGTGCAGATTTTGCGAAAGAAAAACAGCTGATCTATGCATTCACAAGCACAGATCAGCTGTTTTTCTTTATTGTATATCCATATGATTTTCTTCTTTCTCCCCCAACTCCATTTTCTTTCTCCGAATAACCCTCATCAGTTTTCTGTCAACTATGCTTTGTAAGTCTTTACGATCGTTGTCATAACTATCCTGAATACACCTACTAAGACTAACAAACAAACTAAAAATCGTATTCGCAAGCAGATCATTCTCAAACTTCGATATGTCGGCCAGCATAGCCTGTGCATACTCGTTGCCGTCATTTGCAGACTTTGTGAACCATTCGACAGCTTTTTCCTTATCTCGTTCAATGTCCTTAGCCCCGAAAAGATAGATCCTGCCAAGCTGATAACTTGCCCAATGATTTTTGGCAGCACAATTCTCAAAATAATTGACAGCTTTTTGTATATCATACTTTTCTTCCTGCAAATACAGCTTTGCAAGTGCATACTGCGTATACTCGCTATCTTCTGCCAAGAGCAAATACTTTTCTGCTTTGTCCAGATTTTGAGGCATTATCTCGCCCTGCAAATAAATTTTTCCTAGTCTGTAACTAGCAATGACATCTCCGCTGTCTGCACACTCAGTAAGCAAGGCTATTCCTTTTTCAATGTCCTGCTCCAAATGTTCTCCTGAAATATATTCAAGTGCAAGAAACCTCTTTGCATTAATGTTTTTAAGTTTGACAGCTTTCTCAATCAATTTTACTGCACTATCCGTATCTTGCGGAATGTGTTCACCTGTCAAAAGTGCTTTGCCATACTCAAAAAAGCCGTTCTTGTTATTCATTTCAGCTGAACGTTTGAAGTATTCGATCGCTTTTGTAACATCTGAGTCTGTTCCAAATCCAACTTGAACATCTGTCCCAATTTGTAAAACAGATCGTCGTTCGCCATATCATCGCTTTCGATTTTCAAGAATCCCGACAAAGCTTGTTTGTAATATCTCTGTGCTGTATCGTTATCTTTGGTTACATACTCTCCATATCTGTACATTTGAGCGATAGAATAAGCCGCATAAGGCTGCCCCTGAGATGATGATCTCTGATACCAAAGAAAAGCCTGCGACAGATCTTTCTCTATACCGCTGCCATAGTAATACAGATTAGCAAGGCTGAATTGAGCAAACTTGTTTTTCTGTTTTGCCGATCTTTCAAACCACTCAAAGGCTTTTTCATAATCCTGCTCCGTACCAAGACCATAACAAAACATTTTACCAATACGATACTGAACATATGGCTTTAATTTCTTAGAGTTTGGTTCTATTCGCAAAAAGCCCTGCAAAGCCTGTGTGTATTTTGCAATAGACATTTCTTCGTTCCTTTCGCCAAGCTTGTCGGTAGAATAAAGCTTTCCAAGATCGTAAACAGCCAAAACATTTCCACTCTGTGATTCAGATAACAAAAGCTGTTCTGCTTTCTTAAAATCATTGAGCTTAGCGTCTTTGCCATAGATAAGCTTGCAGGCTTTTTTGTATTGATCGTTCCATTTGATATAGTATTTTATTGCCGCAGCCGATTCGTCTGTTTCTTTCTCTTCCAACGGTTCTGCGTCATCAAACAGAGGTGACATATCCTGAGGCGTATTATCAATGTATTCATCATTTGGTTCAGATCCTTCAATTTCAGTATTTGCATCAAATGGTTTCATATTAAGTACTGTACGAATTATCATATTCCGCACCGGCTGAAAAACTTTGTTATCTGCTAGTTTTGGAAGTTCTGTTTCCTTTTGGGTATACGTCTTGTATTTCAAACGTTCAAGACCGCACCATTTCTCATAGAGCTGTTGTATATTTTCATCTTTTGCAAGCTCTGAAAATATTTTATTGACGGTTTCCTTTATCTCCATTGGAAGATAGCCGTAAACTTTTTTGCCTTTCACATTCTGTAATTGGATATATAGTTTTCTGATAAGTTCTTCAAGCTGTGGATCTGTATGATCATTACTTGCGATCATATTTACAATGCTTTCAAATTCGTTTTTGGAAACCGCTTTCAATTCATCACGGCTTACTGTCTGTTCCTGATAAATGCTTTGCAGATCATCATGAAAAATATCGTTTGCAAATACCGAACGCACTTTATCTATTCCAGCCTTTGTCAGAAAGCCTTGCTTTGGATTTGTTGAATAAACAAGCAAATGGATATGAGGATGATGAGTAGTATCGTGGTAAGCGGCGTACCACTTCAAATTGCAAAGTGGGATATTCTGTGCTTTGGCAATATCTGAAATATGCCTTTTCACAAGCTCACGCCAGGCGTCTGAATTATCAAAGCCAAGCCTTACAGCATCTTCACGGCGAAGTGAAACAACGTGTGACCAAACATTGCCTTTATGTTCAGCTATCTCATTTGCCGCTTGATTCAGAATTATTGGCTCGTCCTTTTCGTTAAACAAGCCGTGCGAACCTCTCTTTTCAACGCCCGGACGCATAGCCATATACCCGACAAAATTCTGTCGGTCTCCAACCACGTCCGCATTGCGTTCTACTATCGTGCTTATCAATTCACCGGCATTCTCAATGGTCGGTTTCCTTTCATAGTCCTCATACTCAAGGTATCTTTTTGATTCAGGAAAGTCATTTATCAGGTCGTTAATAAGCTTTTCTTGATTTTTAGTTGCATTGGCATTTCTGTCAACAAATTTTTGACTTCGTATCTCGACAGTTTCACGGGTAGCAATGTACTTTGTATAGTTTCTGCGTTTTGTTTTATTCTTCTGATTTCCGCTTTTCAGATAACGGCTCGTAACGATAAGCTGCGACATTTTACACCTTCCTTATGATAATAAGCACCGCAAAGTTACATTTCACTACATTTCACCAAATAATTTTGACATTTCACAGCACGATGTATTCTTATATGATATAATACTATTAGTTGTAACATATCACTGAAAATCCATTTTGTTTCTTGGGTGCTTGGTCTTTAAGATCTCTTTTTGCTTTGACGATGTGACGTGCGTGTAGATCTGAGTCGTGGTTATCGAGCTGTGACCCAACATTCTTTGTATGTAACGAATATCCACGTCCTCTTCCAAAAGCAGAGTGGCAAACGAGTGACGGAACATATGGGGCGTTATGTGCATTTCAACACCGCATTGACTGCAATATGAACTCAGCATATTTCTTACGGACTGCTCTGTCATTCTTCTGCCGAGCTTATTGACGAAGAAGTACCCTGACACTGAGATCTTATCTTCAAAAAGCAGTCTGTACCTTTTAAGTATGCTGAGAACAGCCATATTTTCCACGGGTATAAGGCGTTCTTTTGAGCCTTTGCCGTAAAACTTAACGGAGCGTCCCAAAAGATCAACATTTTCCGGTTTGAGAGTACATATTTCAGCTATCCTTGCACCTGTGGCAAAGAGCAATTCGATCACAGCGGCATTCCTGACGGCACATTTCATTTGGTAAGCACTTTGGGCTGAACCTATCTGCTGATAAGAAAAAGAAATTATCTTAGCGATCACGTCGAGAGGTATCGTTTTTGGCAGCAGCACAGGTTCTCTGATCGAAGTTTCGAGCTTATCAAATGGGTTAAAATCTATGTAGTCTTGCAGCAAAAGAAAGTGGATAAAAGCTTTTAGAGTAGCAAGCTTACGCTTTACGGTTTTTGGTTTGTAGTTTTTATTCAGGCACTCGATGTAATCCCACAATGCTTGTTTTGAAAGCGTATCGGAAAACAGTGCATACTGCGAAAGGTCAATTTTGTATGCACGAACAGTTTTGTCGCTAAGTTTTTTATGGTAACGGCAATAATCAAGAAATTGGTCTACAAAAGGTCTATATTCAAACATCAAAACAGCTCCTTAAAATTTTATGAGGCAAAGCAATTTGGTCAACATTCACAAAAAGCACAAAGGCTTGCGAATAAAATTGCTTTTAAACCTACCTTATATTATATCAGAGTTGTTTGAGTTCGACAAATTTAGACGATTTGTGAATTTTCACAAAGTTTTCAAAAGTCGATTTACTTTTTTAGGAAAGTGTGATATGGTATTATATGTGACGGGAGTTATTGAAGGATAACTACAAATTATCAATAGGAGTAGATAGTAAGATGATTATGATAATTTTTTATTC
>NZ_QTYG01000007.1:0-83801 GCF_003462045.1 Ruminococcus sp. AM31-15AC
TTGAGAGTAGTTGTAATTTTATAGGGTAGTAAAACCCATATGCTGGCGTTACAGGCTATTCAACAGTTTGAGAGTAGTGTAATTTTATAGGGTAGTAAAACTCCATAAATTCCGTTAAGTCTACACCAAAGTTTGAGAGTAGTGTAATTTTATAGGGTAGTAAAACAAGTGTATATTTGCCACGAAAGAGCATAGTGTTTGAGAGTAGTGTAATTTTATAGGGTAGTAAAACTCACCGCCTTTCAGTCTATGTATCATTGCTGTTTGAGAGTAGTGTAATTTTATAGGGTAGTAAAACACTATCTTTGACCGTGATGCTTGCATGGTAGTTTGAGAGTAGTGTAATTTTATAGGGTAGTAAAACATGACCCATTCGTATTTACTGCACCTGACGGTTTGAGAGTAGTGTAATTTTATAGGGTAGTAAAACCGCACCAAGCTCTCCACACTCTCCGTAGCAGTTTGAGAGTAGTGTAATTTTATAGGGTAGTAAAACTAGGTTCATCATCAATCAGTTTGCACAGGTGTTTGAGAGTAGTGTAATTTTATAGGGTAGTAAAACTTCCAAGACAGGATATTGTTCTTACACCAAAAACTGGAAATAGATTATTTTTTTGTGGATGAAAGATATGGGCAGTGATTTCCGTTGGATGAGAATGAATCGTTGTACATTGGAAAGTCGATAGCCAGATTGAAGTTGAATCAGTCGGCACAGAATCCGATTACACCACGATACAAGATACCATGGAGGAATATGATAATGTCGAAAGATGAGTATTTGATAACCGATACGCCCTTCAAAGCGTTGACGGTTTTTGCAATGCCAATGATTATTGGAAGTTTCTTTCAGCAAATATACAATATGGCCGACTCTGTTATTGTCGGCCAGTTTGTTGGTTCTTCCGCACTTGCAGCTGTCGGTGCATGTGCAGCATTGACCAATGTGTTCATTTGTGTGGCACTGGGAGCCGGTGTCGGAGCCGGTGTGCTTGTGAGCCGTTATTTCGGAGCCAGGGAGTATGGCAAAATGAAAACAATCGTGTCAACCTCCTTGATTAGCTTTTTGCTTCTAAGTATAGTCCTTGGTGTTTTTGGCTTTTTCTTCGCCAACTCGTTGATGAGTGGACTGCAAACCCCTGCCGACATACTGGATGATGCAGTACTGTATCTGCGGGTCTATTTTGTGGGCTTTCCGTTTCTGTTTATGTATAACATTCTTTCTACCATGTTCACCTCAATCGGCGAATCTAAAATTCCGCTAGGACTGCTGATTTTTTCGTCCATCCTGAATATTTTAATGGATCTTTGGATGGTAGCCGGGCTAGGTTTTGGCGTGTTCGGTGCGGCTGTTGCAACTCTGATTGCACAGGGAATTTCTGCCGTGTTTTCGTTTTTGATCTTTCTGTCTCGGATGCGGCAATACAAGAGCTCATTTAGCAGGTTCGACCGGCAGGAGCTGTATTCCATGCTTCGCATTGCGGTACCATCGGTTTTGCAGCAGTCCACAGTGTCTATCGGTATGATGATCGTGCAGGCAGTGGTAAATCCTTTCGGCACACAGGCACTCGCTGGGTATGCAGCAACGATGAGGGTGGAAAATGTTTTTTCATTGATCTTTGTATCCATCGGCAATGCGGTTTCGCCGTATGTTTCTCAGAATCTTGGTGCAAAGAAAATTGATCGTATCAAAAAAGGCTACCATGTTGCACTGGTGCTGGATCTGTGCTTTGCGGTCATTGCGTTTGTGACCATTGAAGCGCTGCATACGCAGATCTCATCACTTTTCTTAGGAAAAGACGGAACGGCGTTTGCCTATCAGGTGTCAGGTGATTATATGAGGTGGCTTGGTTACTTTTTCATCTTCATGGGTATCAAGATGGCAACCGATGGAGTTCTTCGCGGCCTCGGAATTATGCGTCCGTTCCTCGTTGCAAACATAGTGAATCTTGCGATTCGTCTGTCCATTGCCCTGATCTGTGCACCACGTTTTGGCATTGCCTTTGTCTGGCTCGCGATACCAGTTGGCTGGCTTGCAAACTTTTTAATCTCCTATGTGGCTCTTAGGCGATCATGGCCGACTGATAAAATGGCATCCATTAGTTAAATTCCAGTTTGTAGGGATGACATGAAAAATGAAGTTTAAGGAACAGAGCTTTACCCTGTTTGCCTATACAAATTATAGAGCAATTCAAGGTTATCACAGGCTCGAACCACTAGATTTTAATGGAAAAGGTGCGTTCCACCATTTCCTCGTACAATAGGGGTTGAGTATGTTTTTCGTTGAACAACCGAGCCACGTGGAGTGTGTGGTATTGATAACAAGGAAAGCGCAGTAAATCAGGACAGTTAGCTTAGCGGTGTGGTTTACACACATTGGTTAAACATGCCGCTTTTTATAGGGCATGGCAGTTTAGCGTATAGGATAATATGTTTGTGGTGACAACAGTTCCACAGCGATACAAGTAACGTTGGAGATATTATGGATAGAACTGTAAGAAATGCAGCAAAAGCATTAATTATTAAAGATGATAAGATGTTGGCAATCAAAATAAGTGACGGAAAAGAAGAATGGTATATTATGCCCGGCGGCGGACAAGATGTGGAGGAACTTCTTCCTGAAGCAGTTTGTAGAGAAGTGGCAGAAGAAATGGGATTGCGGGTAGTTGTGAAAGATTTAGCGTTTGTTATAGAGGGTTTACATGGAGAAAAATTTCATCGTGTAGATTTGGTGTTTTTATGTGAGTATATTGGAAAACTTGAAAATGCCGTCTTGCAAAGTGATACAAATCAAGTTGGATATGATTGGTTAGATATTAAAACATTAAATACAACACCATTATATCCTTCAAAATTACGCCGACAGATCATGAATTTGTATGAAGGAAAAGCGTATAAAGTTTATTTAGGAAATGAAGAAATTGGAGACCCGGAAGTAACAGACTAAATAATGAAGGAACTTGTTTATGAGAAGAGTGATACCAGCAAATAAAGTAAATCATGATTATGAGAAAGTATTGAGTGAATTTGTGTCAGCCTTAAAAAATAGATTAGGTGAATACTTATTAATGGTTTATTTGACTGGAAGTTATGCGAGAGGAGATGCAAATGATAATTCTGATTTAGACGTGTTTTGTATCTTTAGTACAATAAATCAATATGTCTTAGAAAATGTTGGGCATTGTGCAAGAAACACATCTATCCCTTATGATTTGTTGGAGATAAATACTCAATGCTTATCCGTAGACGAATATAAAAGCAAAATATTTGAAGATTGGTCAGAATATGCAATTGCTGAACTAAATAGTGTTTTATTGTATGGTGAGCAATTGGTGAAAATCGAAAATATAAATGAAAAGATACAGTTATCCTATAAGAAAAATTTAGCAAATATTTTAATGAGTGTTCGCCATTATATATGTGTAGATGAGCCAAAAGAATTACTTACGCACCAAAAAATTTCGACATATATTTTGAAGCCGCTCATGTTTGCATTAAGACAAGAACGCTTTTGTGCAACAGGAGTTTATCCCTTGTCGATAGAAAGTTTATTAGAATCGTATCAGGATGATAATAGAATTATGGTTGAATACTTTCTAAATAAGGAAAGATTTGAAACGGACATTTTGTCTGATCATAAGGATGTTCTGATGTTTCTTAATGATAAAATACAAAACTTTCTTGAAAATGATTTATAATTAGATAGCATGAAGAAAGCATATATACGAACCCTTTATATCGCAGAAATGGGCAGACCTTTATATGAAAAGTTTGGATTTGTGCAAATGAAGAATGAAATGGAGTACATTGAAATTTAGCAAATAGGAAGAAAATATGAAAAAAACAGTAATAGGCATAATCGCCCACGTCGACTCAGGCAAGACGACGCTTTCGGAAGCAATGCTTTATTTGTCTGGCAAAATAAGAAAGGTCGGACGTGTAGACCACGGCGACGCTTTTCTTGACACGGATATGATTGAAAAAAACAGAGGTATAACTGTTTTCTCAAAACCCGCAGAATTTGAATATAAAAACACATCTTTCACCTTGCTTGACACACCTGGTCATGTTGATTTTTCAGCGGAAACTGAGCGTGCATTACAGGTGCTTGATCTTGCTGTGCTTGTTATAAGTGGCACTGACGGTGTGCAGAGCCATACTCAAACTCTTTGGAGGCTGTTAAAGCGTTATAACGTCCCAACCTTTGTTTTTGTGAACAAAATGGACTTGGACGGTGCTGATAAAACCTTAGTCATGAACAGTTTAGAAGGTCGTCTTGGCAGTGGATTTGTGGATTTCTGCCGTATGAAGTCCGAAGTCGCAGAGGATTGCGCTCTTTTTGATGAAAATATTATGAATGAGTTTCTTGAAACGGGATCAATGTCTGACAAGATACTGTCAGATGCCGTGGCTCATAGAAAAGTATTTCCATGCTTTTTCGGCTCAGCTTTAAAATCACAGGGCATAGAAAAACTTATGAACGCCCTTGCAGAACTTGCACCGTGTGTATATGACAGCGGTACTTTTGGTGCAAAAGTGTATAAAATTTCAGAGGATGGTGCTCACGCCTGACTTTTATGAAGATAACAGGTGGCTGTCTTAAGGTTAGAGATCTAGTAGATTACACATCGGCTGACGGTGAAAGCTTCTCGGAAAAGGTCAGCAGGATAAGAATATATTCAGGGGCAAAATATCGTAATGCGGATAACGCTGAAACTGGCGTTGTTTGCGCTGTTGAAGGGTTGACTAAAACTTATGCAGGGCAGGGGTTTGGTTTTGAGCAGGATTCTGCAAAACCACTGCTGGAGCCTGTTCTTACCTATCGTGTCGAGCCTGTGTGTGATTTGGATATGCACACTCTGCTGTCGTATTTCCGTGTGCTTGAAAATGAAGATCCACAGCTTCACGTCGATTGGAATGAACAGCTTGGCGAAATACATGTCAGCATAATGGGCGAGGTGCAGCTTGAAATACTGAAAAGCATTTTCAAGCGGCGCTTTGATATCGACATTGATTTTGGCGAGGGAAGCATTGCATACAAAGAAACTATTGAGAAAACGGTTTACGGCTATGGTCACTATGAGCCGCTCAGGCATTATGCTGAGGTGCATTTGAAGCTTGAGCCGCTGGAGCGTGGCAAGGGTCTGCGTTTTGCAACGGAATGCAGTGAAGATACGCTGGACAAAAACTGGCAAAGACTTGTTCTTACCCATTTGCAGGAGAAAAAGTATCTTGGCGTTCTCACAGGCTCTCCTATTACAGATATGAAAATAACGCTCGTTTCGGGAAGAGCGCACCTTAAACACACAGAGGGCGGCGACTTCCGTCAAGCAACATATCGTGCCGTCAGACAGGGACTTAGAAACGCAAAGTCCGTTCTTCTTGAGCCTTATTACAGCTTCACACTTGAAGTGCCACAGCAGAACGTAGGACGTGCTATAACAGATATACAGAACATGGGCGGAGTTTTCTCACAGCCGGAGGTATCGGGCGAATTTTCCGTTATAAAGGGAAGCGCACCGGTGGCGGAAATGCGTGGATATCAGTCACAGGTCATAAGCTACACCAAGGGCGTTGGAAAGCTGATATGCACTTCTGACGGTTACCGTGAATGTCATAATACAGAAGTTGTGCTTGAAGAATATGGCTATGATCCTGACAGAGATCTTGAAAATACGGCAGATTCTGTATTTTGCTCTCATGGCGCAGGTTACAATGTCAAATGGAACGAAGTCCCTGATAAGCTTCACATACCTCCCGAGGACAAACGCAGGCAGGTTTCTAAGCCACAGACATACGCTCGTGCCGAAGATTTTGTAAGACGTGCAGCAAGTGATAAGGAGCTTATGGAGATATTTGAGCGCACTTACGGAAAGATAGAACGTGATAAGTACTATGCGATGCGCAGACCTGAAAAATCTGTAAAGTCAGCGTCAAAGCCGAAGCAAATATACTCAGGCGTGGAATATTTGCTGGTTGACGGCTATAACATAATTTTCTCTTGGGACGAGCTGAAAAAGGCTGCCAACGAGAGCCTTGACCTTGCACGAAGTATGCTTGTAAACAGGCTTTGCAACTATCAGGGATACAAGCAATGTGAGCTGATACTCGTCTTTGACGCATACAAGGTCAAAGAGCAGGAGCGCGTAGTGGAAAATTACCACAATATCAGCATAGTTTACACCAAAGAAGCCGAAACGGCTGACACTTATATCGAACGCACTGCCCACAAGCTCAGCCGAGAGCATAAGGTAAAGGTCGCCACATCTGACGGCATGGAGCAGGTCATAATCATGGGCAGCGGCGCTTTCAGAATGTCAGCTCAGGAGCTTCACGAGGACGTTATGCGTGTGGAAAAAGAGATAAGAGAATATATCGCCAATATGAAATAAAAAAACCGATTTTCTGAAAATAACCAGAAAATCGGTTTTCGTTATTTCTTCCTTTTCTTGGACTTTATTTTTATTTCAGGTATTGCTAAGTTGTCGAATATTACACCTGATTCGCTATTATTTTCGTTTTCATCATTCTCAGTTTTTACATCTTCAACGTGAACTTCTGGAAAAGCAAGGTTATCTGTATAACAGTCAAGATGTTTGTTCTTTTTGTTCATATTCTTTTCCTCCGTTAATTAATAAAGTTGATAAATCCTGTTATAACAAGGCTGTTTATAAAATCGGCAAACATACTTCCAACAATAGGAACAAGCATATAAGCCTTTATTGAAGGGGCAAATTTTGCTGTTAAAGCCTGCATATTAGCCATAGCGTTTGGCGTTGCACCCATTCCGAAGCCGCAAGTTCCTGCCGCAAGCACTGCCGCATCATAGTTTCTGCCCATTACATTATATACGATAAAGTATGAGAACATTGCCATAAGAAGCACCTGTGCAACAAGCATGATTATCATAGGCAATGCAAGCTCGGCAAGCTGCCAGAGTTTCAATGTTATCATGGCTATTCCGAGAAAAAGCGAAAGACAAATACCACCGATATCATTTATTTCACCCATGTGTATGTGTATTTTACCGCTGTATTCACCGATGTTTCTCATAAACGCTGCAACGATCATTGATCCGATATACACAGGAAAGGTCATGCCGGAATATGAAAGCACCCATGATACAAACGTGCCTATTCCCATGCTATCGCAAGCTGATAAGCTGCAGGTGCATACATGCTTACAGAACGGTGATGTTTTTGTTCGTCCTCGACAAGTATAGAGTCGTCTTCAGGAATAACAGTTTTCAGCAGATCGTGTTTGAGTATAAGTTTTCTGCCGATGGGTCCGCCCATTACAGAGCCTATAATCAATCCAAAAGTAGCCGCTGCTGTGCAGAGGCTTGTTGCTCCTTGCTGACCAAGGTCCTCAAGTACTGTGCCAAAAGCACCTGACGTTCCGTGACCGCCTACCATAGGGATAGATCCTGTACACATACCTACCAGCGAGCTTACTCCCAATAGCTTTGAAAGTCCTACGGCAACCGCATTCTGCGCAAATATCAGCACTATCAGGCATAATAAAAATACAATAAGGCTTTTGCTCCTGCTTTCAAAACTTTAATGTTTGCCTGAAAGCCAACAGAAGTGAAGAACATGACCATGCAAACTGTTTTTAGCGTTTCATCAAACTGAAATTCGACTATTCCTGCGACGTGAAGAATACATGATATGACAGCAAAAATAATTCCGCCGATGACAGGAGAGGGAATACAGAAAGTTTCAAGAAATCTGACTTTCTTTTTGAGAAATCCCCCTAAATACAAGACTCCTACTGCCACCGCAAGAGTTTGATACATATCCACATTTATTGTTTTCAAATTTGATCCTCCTCTGTTATAGCAGTTCCGATGCTGTTATAATATTCCACTGCCCCTTTATGAAAAGCACACGGGATATTATCTGTCGCAAATTTTGTGTCATTATTCGCAAATGAGATCCTTTCCTTTATCTGGCCATTTTCCTCAAAAAGAATTTTCGTGATATCTGCTACAGTGTCGCTGTCCATCTTTTGGCTTGCCACAAGAACAGCCTTTACGCCGACAGTCTTGACGTCCTCGTCAATGCCTTTATAAGTTCCTGCCTTTATTACAGTTTCATAGTATCCGTCATAAAGATTCGTTATATATGATATCGTTCTGTCATCAAGAGGCAATATTCTTATATCCATTTCCTCAGAAAGCTGTGTTATAACATCACATGGAGCACCAAGTACCACGAAAAATGCATCGATAGAGCCGTTTTTAAGTGCCTCAGCAGACTTCTGATAGTTCATGTTGCACACATCTATCATGTTATAGTCAAGACTTACAGAGTTTAAAATGTACTCAGCATTTTTTGCTACGCCAGAATCTTCCTCGCCCACAGAGACATTTTTTCCTTTAAGATCAGCAGGAGTTTGAATATCTGAGTCAGCCGGAACGATTATCTGAAAAGACTCCATGTAAAGAGCCGCAACTGCACGGACGTTGTTTATTTTGTTACCATTAAAATCTCCTGTGCCATTCACTGCTTCAGACAGGACATCGCTTTGGACTATTCCCATGTTGATAAAGCCGTCCTTTAAAAGCCTCATGTTAGCCTGAGAACCAGCCGTTCTTATATTTGTGATGTTTTCATCAATATCACTGAGAGTGTCAGCAAATTTATAATATATACCACCTTCGTTGCCGGCATCAATATCACTGAGAGTGTCAGCAAATTTATAATATATACCACCTTCGTTGCCGGATCCCAGTTTTATCTCAGAGTGTTTACAGCAAGAGCAGAACATTGTAAGTATAGCAACTGTAACAATAAATATTATTGTATTTTTTATTTTTCGCAATCCGATCATTCCTTTCTAAAATATTCAAAAAGTTATCCTATTGATAATATCATATCCATATTTTCATTAAACATATATTTCATATAAAAAATCACCTATCAGCTTTTTGGTAATATCATTGAGGTTAAAAAAGCCACACCGAGCGTGGCTTTTTCCCTCTAATATAGACAGTAAACAAATTTTGCATTAAGAAGCTTAGCACCCGAAAGCTTTGGCAGGACGATCTTGTCCTTTACGATCTCAAAATAAGAAAGTGCGGTTTCGAGTTCCCCATCAGATATTACTGAGTTGCTCATTTCCGCTTTGACTGCAAGTTCTCCGATATATTTTATCATATGAGAGAAATCATTGATTTGCATTTCCTGGCATTTTTCTGTTAACCTGTCACAAAGCTGTAAGTCTGTAATATTTCTGCTGTCGGCAATGCTATAAGCTTTAAATATTTGAGCATATAGCGATATACCGCCACAGTACGTGATCTATTGTCCCCATTACTTAGTTCCGAACGCATTTTCTTTACCTTTACATCTCTATGGACTACAACGCCGAAGCCTATAAACAGAAGTCCGCCCAGAGTGATGAAAATTCCTACAAATGAGCCATGGACGCTGTTGTTTTCTGTTATTCTTGATGAAACAGAAGTTTTCCCAGCGCCTGACATCACTCCGGCACCATGTCCGTTGCTTGCAGAATTTGTTTTCTTTGTTGTTGAAGCTTTTGAACTGTTTGCAGGCTTTTTAGTAACCACTGAAGTTGTGCCACCCTGACCGCCATTTTGTGTGGTAGTCGTAGGCTTGCTTTCTGTGCTTTTAGTTGTTGTAACTTCCTTAGGGTCTTTCTCTTGTTGTGTAAGATTAGGATTATCATTATCATAACCTGGTGTGAATTCTGCAGGATACCAACCTGCATTGTCTATAAATACCTCAGCCCATGCGTGCGCACATTTGTCCTTTACACTTACCTCGTATGTTGAATCATCTTCAGGTTCACCGAGCTGTGAATTAAGCACCACATATCCCTCTACATATCTTGACGGATAGCCAAACATTCTTAAAAGCTCTGCACCCGCTGTTGCGAAATATGAACAATAGCCCTCCTTTTGTGTACCTAAAAAATAATCTATGAAATCTTCACCTTTTGGAGTAACACCCGGTTCAAGGTATAAGTGAAGTTATCAGAGAAATAGTTTTTTATTGCAGTGCTTATTTCTTCATAAGTCCAATCACCCTTGTGGTAAATATCCACGCCAAGATATTCACTAAGTATCTCTTTATATGCCTTATCAAGCTCATCAGACTTTGAAACGTCCATATATTTCTGGTGAACAAACTCTGAGTAAGCGTCAACACCTCTGTCCTTATTAACAGACAATGCAGGCACTTCTGTGCTATAGCCTCAGGGAGGGCTTCAAGCCTTTCTTCTATAAGAGAGGGGTCAAAATAGTAAAGAGAATACTTTGTTGAACTTAATTTGACATATGACTCAGTGGTAGGACGCATTTTTTTATCGTCTGTGTTTCCATCACTTGAATATAAAGAAGCGTATGGCGCATACACAAATTTCTTGCTTGCGCCGAGAACAGATACAGAAATCTGAGCAGGGGTCAGATCCGCATATTTTCGTTGGATAAGGTCATAATCCAGATCCTGCACCCATATCTTGCCTTGCTCAAAATCATTAGAGAAGGTGTCTTCATTGCCATTCACGTCAACAGGAGTCCAGCTATTGTCGTTATAAACGCCTGCTACATATCCACGGAGATATAGTGTATTAGAGAATTTTGGAGTGACCACTTTTAGTGCTGTTGAGCCGTTGAAGCTAATGCCTGCTGTCTTGCCAAGAACGCCTCCGTTTGTGCCACCAACTGTTTTTATACCAAACAGATCAAATCCGCCGTCATAATCTGAAAAAGCATTTCTCAGGTCAGTGAGAGAGAAATTTGACACTGCTGTAGAAATATCATGTCTGTATTTTGCAAATGACTCAGGACGTGTAAAGCCTGTTATTGCTGAGAAAAGCATTATAACTACAAGTACCAACGAGCTTAAAATAGCCGTGAATTTCATGAATACGTTATAGAAACAAGCTTTTTGCTTTTCAGATGTAAAATAAAACGTGCGTTTTCGCTCATGCACCGCAAAGGTGTTTTTTCTTCCTGCCTTGTTAGTTGTGTGGTTTATTATGTGCAATGCAAGCACTGTTACCCAGCATACAAACAGACCAATAACAGTCCACATTGACGGCTCCCAGCCCCAATACATTCCAAGCTCGAAAACAGGAAATGTAATGATGAACAGCAGTGGAAAATCTATCCTGTAAAGGCAAGCTGCTGCCGCTCCAAGGCAAACAAGAGTTATAAAAAATACGAAAAAATTTGACGCAAGATATGGGTAGTCGATAGTAGAAATTCCACTAAGCTGAACGCCAAGAGTTGAGTTAGGTTGATTTGCCCTTGAAAGATATCTGTTTATAACAACGAGCAAGCCGTATTTTATTGTAGATATCCTGCTCACAAGGTAAATTACATGAAGTATCATCACACCAAGTGCAGAAAACTTAATTATCTTGTGTGACGATTTCATCAGACCAAACACAAGTGAAAGCATGGCGGAGTAATATATGATCGTGGTCTTGTATATTTCCATATCAAGGAATGATACTGCCATAAACGCTGTGCATATGGTCGCCACAAAGGTCAGAAGTATCTGAAACCATAGAAATGAGCCTGAATTATGCTCACGCTCACAATTCATAAGGATATCTCCGTCAATGCAGATACCATTGCTGCTGATAAATCCTATATCTTTGTTTTTGCTTTTTATTCTTTTCTTTTTCATGTTGTCACCTTTATAGACATATTTCCTGTATGCTTTCGGCAACGTGTTTTGCAGTAACGTTTACGACCTCTGCAAACTCATCGTTTATAACGTCGTCTTTCTTTTTGTTTGTGATAAGCATATAGGAATAGCGGAACGCCAGATCGTTATCGTTCATAACGCCGCTGAGATTGCTGTTATATGCGGGAGAAAAATACATCAAGTGACCGCATTTATATCTCTCAGGCTCATTGATGTAATTTATCATAGACAAGTCAGGCTCATCATAAACAGAAGCCTGCAACAGCAGACTTATAAGCAGCCTTGCACTTTCTTCGTCTGTAACGTTCACTACTTCGCTCAAATCTTTCTTTTTATCATACCACACTACCTTATGAGGAGTGTCATTTTCTATAAGATAATAGGATATAGACGCTATAGCCTCTACAAGAGTATCATATACGAGCATATAATCGTCTGTATTTGTATCAAGGTGGAGATCCGCCATAAGCACGATAGAATTTGATATTGGCAGAGAGTAATCCTTGACCATAGTCTTATCCTGCTTTGCAGTAAGCTTCCAGTGTATCCTGTTTATTTTGTCACCATCATGATATTCGTGTATATCAAAAATCTCTGAGGGATCATCGCCCTTTGATGTCTTGGAATAATCATCGGTTTCAAGACCCATTTCAGCATAATTGGCAATGTTGTTTTCGATAGGTATATAGTCAGGAACTATAGTGAAAGTACTTTCGCCAAAAAGTTTGGAAGCAGCGTCGGTACTTACTCTTATCTTGAAAAGCTTCAGCATATCCACAATGCGGCAGCGTTTTATGTTCATTCTCACTGTGCCATAATGTTTTGCAGAAACGTGCAAAGTAAGATACTGAACATCATCAGGATAAAGGGGAGTATTTATCTTCATTGTATTTTTGTCGCCGTCAAGAGTGTTGTAATATTCTATCTCTATAATCATATTTGCAACAGGCAACTTTGAGCGGTTTTGCAATCTCAGCACAACAGGTATCTTTGACGATCTGCCTGCGGTTTTCTGAGTGTTCACAAAACCAACGCTTATTTTCTTTGACATTTTTTTGAGCATAACGAATAAGATAATAGGCATAACAAGTAAAAATGCAAAGAGATAAAAAGAGAAGCTACCCACATATAATATATAGAAGAAAATAGAGGCGATAAATAATATTATATATAAAACCAGCATTTGCTCCTCCGTTACTTGCTAACTCTTGGAACCTGAACTGAGGAAATAACTCCTTTGAGTATCTGTTCTCCAGTGAAGCCGTTTATCTTTACCTTTGAGTTGAACACAAGTCTGTGAAGAACAACGTCCTTGAAGCTGTATATAACGTCATCGGGGATAACATAATCTCTGCCCTTAAGAAGCGCTGTCGCCTTTGTCATTCTGAGTAGTGCGATAGTTCCTCTAGGTGAAAGACCCAACTTTATATATTCATTGTTTCTGGTTGCATTTGCAAGCATAACGATATACTGGAAAACCTGATCTGAAACATAAATATTTTCCACAACTTTTCTTGCCTGAAGGATATCCTCCGCAGAAACCACAGGCCTTACATTATCCACAGGCACGAGATTTTGCTTTGATTTTAGCATAGCAACTTCGCTTTCAAGATTAGGATAACCCATTGTGAGCCTTACGATAAATCTGTCCATTTGCGACTCCGGGAGCATTTGCGTGCCTATAGAGCCAACCGGGTTTTGCGTTGCGATAACGATATAAGGGTCAGGCATTTTATGTGTGATACCGTCTACAGTTACCTTGCCTTCCTCCATTACTTCAAGAAGCGCAGACTGCGTCTTACTTGAGGTTCTGTTTATCTCGTCTGCAAGAAAAAGATTTGTGAGTGCTGCACCCTGCTTATATTCAAACTTGTGTGTTTCTTTATTTAGTATGGTAAAACCTGTCACGTCTGTTGGCAAAACATCAGGGGTGAATTGTAGTCTTTTATAGTCAAGTGAAAGCGCCTTTGAAAGAGCCACGGCAAGAGTGGTCTTTCCTACTCCCGGAATATCCTCAATAAGGATATGACCGCCTGCAAGTATGGACAGCAGGACTTTTATGATTATCTCGTCCTTGCCGATAATGACCTTTCTTACCTCATTTATCACGCTTTGTGACATATTCAGTACTTTTACCTGTTCTTCAGTTAAGCTGTTATTCATAATTTTCTCCTTTGTTTTGTATGTTTCTTTTATCTTCACAATATTTGTGCATATTGCATTAACATTATATCACAAATACAACAGTATTTCAAGCATTTTGCGTGATAATTAAATACAATAATGGATATCTGCGTATGTATGAGAATACAAATATCTTGTACTAAAATGCAGGCTCACAGCATAGTTATTTCATAGGACAAGTCAAAAGGAGCGTGAAAAAATGATAAGAGAAGTCAGCAAGATAAAATACGTTTACGAACTGCTCACCCCTCGCATAAGGGGAGCAATTATGTCAGTGCCAGAAATAGAGCGTGACAGGATACAGGAAATAAGGCTTCGCAGAGGTAGAAGGCTGTCTGTTACCATATTCTCGAAAGAGTATTTCGTTAATGATAACGGCAGACTAATGAACAATATCGGGGATAGCGTTCAAGTTGCCACAGAGGATATTGAAACTATCTATCAGCGAGCATTTCAGAATTCTCTTCACAGCTTTCACCGTGAGATAGCAAGAGGGTACATAACAGTTTCAGGAGGGTGCAGAGTAGGCTTCTGCGGAACTGCCGTTCTTGATCCTGCAAGGAGTTATGCCGTGGAGTCGGTAAAAAATATATCTTCTCTTAATATAAGGATAGCTCGTGAAATGATAGGCAGTTCAGACGAGATATATGCAAAATGCTTTTCTGACAAACCAATGAGCCTGCTTATTGCTTCACCGCCCTCGGGAGGAAAAACTACAGTGCTTCGTGATCTTGCAAGAAAGCTTGGAGAACGCTGGCGTGTTGCGCTTATAGACGAGCGAAACGAGTTTGCCGCAACAGTGCAGGTGAGCCGCAAAATCTTATAGGTGCAATGACGGACGTGTTCAATTCCTACAACAAATATGAGGGCATAATGACGGCTGTCAAGGTCATGTCACCGCAAATACTCATATGCGACGAGATAGGTTCTTCTGAGGACAACGAAGCTTTGCAGTATGCGCTCAACTCAGGAGTGAAGCTTATTGCTTCATGCCATGCTTCAAGCCTTGATGAGCTTAAAAAGCGGCGTTATATCTCAAAACTTATAAAAGACAAGGCTTTCGACGCACTTGCGGTACTAGGCACAGGAACAATGTGTGGCAGGCTGGTATCATTTACAAAAACAGGAGCATGAAATGATAAAGCTAATAGGCTGTGTGCTGATCATATCCGCCTGCACACAAATGGGCTGTGCAATGGCGACGGACAAGATACGGCAAATGAAATATCTCAAGCTTCTCAGACAGTTGATATTTGAAACAAGAGCAATGGTTGAGGTTGGAATGACTTTCGGGGAAATTATCTTAAAGCTTAGCTTGCAGAAGGATTATTCTAACTTTACATTTTTGTCGCAAGATACCTCTTCGCCTGATGTCCGCAGAAGAATAACCGAGGATATATATAAGTCAAAGCTTTTTGACAATGAAATCAGGCAGACAGCCATAGATTTTTTTGAAAAACTCGGCACAACAGACACAAATGGACAGCTTGCATACATTTCCATGAGCCTTGCCGCACTTGACGAGCAGATAAGCAGACTTTCAGAGAATTTCACCTCACAGGTGCGGCTATGCAGGGCTTTGGGCGTTCTCAGCGGAGCTTTTATCGCTATTCTGCTAATATAGCCATAGCAAAGGATAACCATAATGAAGGGAACAAGATTTTATGGACATAGATCTTATTTTCAAAATCGCTGCCATAGGAATTATCGTTGCCGTGTTAAATCTCTTGCTGAAACGAGCGGAGCGTGACGAGCAGGCAATGATGACAACTCTTGCAGGGCTTATTGTCGTTCTGCTTATGATAGTAAGGCAGATCGGAAATCTATTTGAAACGATAAAAGAAGTGTTTGGATTGTATTAATGAAAATATTTACAATAGCGTGCTTTTGCATTTTCTCAACTATAGTGTGCAAAGCCATTGAGAAAGACAGCCGTGAAATAAAATATGCGGCTGTGCTTGCGGCAGCGGTGTTGGTGCTTTTTCATTCGGTGGCATTTGTAAAAGACCTTATCTCAGTTTTTGAGGACCTTTTCACTCTGTCAGGAATTGACGATATGTATCTTACCATACTGTTCAAATCACTTGGTATATGCTATATCGTACAGCTTGCATCTGATTATTGTAAGGACTGCGGAGAAAACGCACTTGCGTCACAGGTCACTTTGGCAGGAAAGCTTGCAATGCTTTCGGTATCGCTGCCGCTTTTCAAAGCATTTGTAGAAATAGTAAAAGCATTGCTTATATAGGATTTAAATATGAAAAAAATAATTGCCACTGTCATCATAGTCCTTGCGGTCATGTTTACACCACAGGGAGTATATGCAGACAGTGATGAACAGAACAATGAATATTATGACAGGCTCATAAGCGAAATAAACGAGGGACTGTCTTTTGAGGGTGATGAAGATGTAAAAACTGTACTTGAAGATAATAACATCACTTTGGAAGATCCGTCTTCTGCCGCAAATATAAGTGCTTCTGATGTGATAAAGCATATATTTGAAATCTTTACCGCTGCTTTGCGAAGCCCTCTTATAATGCTTGGGAAAATAACAGCCGCCACTATGCTCTGCGTGTTGGTAAGGTCAATGTCAGCCGAGGGTACAGTGGACAAGGTATTCACGCTCATATGTGTCCTTACCACAGTGCTTGTTATAAGCGATACTGTCACCGACAGCCTTTATTCTGTAAAGACTTCCATGGAACAAATGAACAGCTTCATGATGTCCTACATACCCATATTTTCAAGCGTGGCGACAGCAGGCGGTAGTGCGGCGGCAGGAGCAGGCTATTATGGCGTTATGCTGATAATATGTGAAAGCGCAGGTATATTGGCGGATACGATACTTGTGCCGTTTTTGTCGGCAGTGCTTGCAGTGACCCTTGTTTCTGCAATAAATCCATCTCTTGACCTTGGAAGCCTTGCAGAGTCGGTGAAAAAGCTGGTCATATGGGTGCTTGGCATTGTGATGACCCTTTTTACAGGGCTGTTATCTATTCAAAACTTTGCAGGAGCGGCGGCTGATAATCTCTCTGCTAGAGCCGTTAAATTTGCGGCTTCAAGCTTTATACCTGTCATAGGCGGCTCGGTCTCTGAAGCTTATTCAGCGGTAAAGGGAAGTATAGGCGTAATAAGAACAAGCGTCGGCGTGATAGGCGTTATAATAATGTCTGTGATAGTTGCGAAACCTTTGCTTACGCTTCTTGCAGTAAAACTTGCGGTGTGGATAGGTGCAACTATTAACGATATTTTTGGCATAAGCAACAGTGGTGGACTTCTTAAAAGCATAAATTCAGTTTTATCGATTGGCGTCAGTATTCTTGCAGCTTATTCTATAATGTTCGTTATTTCCACATCAGTTGTAATAATGACAGCCATGAACACAGGAGCTTAAAATGAATACAGTTAAAGCAGTGATATTTATTGCCTGCATTATAGGCGTGATAACTTCTATGACGGATATTGCCACACCTGAGGGAACTTTGAAAAAACAGCTTAGATCAGTGCTTGCGGTGATACTTTTGCTTGCGGTCATAACGCCTGTAATGGGACATGGCTTCAAAGTCACTCTAAGCGATTATACAGAGCTTGCAGATCTGCCTGAGTTTGACAGCATTTCAACAGCGACGAAACTTTATTATCTGTCCGAATCCGAAAGCAGGCTTGAAGAATATTTTTTGGATAAGCTGAATAAGAATGGCATAGAAAACGTCAGAGTGGACATAACCACAGATATAAATGAATATAATGGAATAGAGATAACAGCGGTAAGGGTGTATCTGACTAAAACAAGCGACAGAGGGCTTGTTGAAAAGCTTATTGCAGAAGATCTGCCTGATACTCAAGTTATCATTCAGGAGGAATAAACATTGCTGAAAAGTAAAGTTGAGGGGAAAATAAAGGCTCTTAAAAAGCTTCCTATGAAAACGAAGATAGTGATAGCCGTAGGTCTTGCAGGGATATTGCTTATATTTGTTTCTGAGATGTTTCCTGCTAAAAATACGGCAGAGAGCAAGAGCATTCCCACGGAAAGCGTTGCCACTGATGATACAGACAGCTACAAAAAGCAGATAGAAAAAGAGCTTAAAGATGTTCTTTCTCAAGTCAGGGGAGTTGGCGAGTGCAAGGTAATGGTGACAGTTGAGGGAACTACTGAATATGTTTATGCCGAAAATCTTACCAAAAGCACAGACAATAATGGTGACAGAACAAGCGACAGATATGAAAACGAGATAGTAATAACTGATAATGACGGCAAAAAGGAGGCATTGGTCAGAAAAATAATAAAACCGCAGATATGCGGCGTTGTCATTGTTTGCGAAGGAGGTGGAGATATAAAAGTAAACGAACGTGTGCTTAAAGCAGTTTCGACAGTACTAGATATATCAAGCAGTAAGATCTGCGTTGAGGGCAGAAAATAACAGAAAGAGGTAATAAAGATGAAAAAACCGACCATGATAATAGGCAAAAAGCAGATAATCCTTGCAGGAATGACGCTGATACTCGGTCTTGCAGTATACATAAATTATGCAGTATCGACCTCAGACGGCAAGATAAAGGCGACGGACGTTGTGAAAAGTCAAAGCGTGAATTACGGTGACGCACAGCTCGTAAGCACTGACAGTACTTCAGATTATTTTGCACAGGCAAGAATAGACAGAATGAATTCAAGGGACGAGGCGGTAGAAACATTAAAGAATATAATGAACGGTGGCGATTCCACAGAGGAAGAAAAGAAAGTCGCTGAAGAAGAAGCTTCAGCCATGACAGGGCTCATGGAGTCGGAGAGCAAGGTAGAGACACTCGTGAAAGCAGCAGGCTTTGAGGACTGTGTTGTTTATCTTGACGGTGACAACGCAAATATCGTTGTAAAGACCGACAGCGACGGGCTTGTTGCAAGCGAAGCGGCACAGATAAAAGATATCCTCCTTAGCGAAGTTTCAGTTGCAAATGAAAACATCAGAATTTATGATGTAGAATAAAATTTGTCAGCAAATAAAAAAAGTCCTTCAAAATACTTGTAACCTATTGATTTTTATGATATAATGGTTGTAAGTATAGATTGAAGGATTTCTTTTTTATATCTAAAAAGGGAGGCTTGGATAAATATGAATGATGTTTCAAAGAAAGTAGAAAAAAGCCTGCACATAAGTCAGGACGTTATAGCGCAGATCGTTACAAACTCTGTTAATGAGATAGAGGGCGTTTATGGTATCGCTCCTGTTATGAAGACTCCACGTCAGCTTTGGTTTAGACAGGAAAATTTCGGCAATATCAGGATAGGCCTTGTTGACGATGTGCTGTCAGTGTCTATAGGTATAATACTTTGCCGTGGAGCTAAGGCGGTTTCCGTTGCCGAGGAGATACAGGATAAAGTAAAAAGTGCAGTTCAGAATATGCTTGGACTTACAGTTGCAAAGGTAAATGTGACCATATGCGGAGTTGACCTTTCGGAAATGGAATAGGATTCAGACAAATATAAGATGAAGGAAGTGTTTTTGTGCCAATTAAAAGGCGTGAAATAAGAGAATCAGCATTTTTGCTGATATTTGAGAAAATGTTTAGACAGGACGAGGAGCTTGACGATATTTTCATGTCTGCCATGGAAGTGAATGAGATCATCGTAAATGATGAAGTTAAAAAGCTCGTGGAAAATGTTTGCGAAAAGCAGGACGAGATCGACAGCATAATCAGCAAGTTCAGCAACAAGAGAACTGTTGAAAGAATACCTAAGATAAATCTTGCAATACTCAGACTTGCTATTTACGAGGCAATATATGAGGAGAACGTTCCTGTGAACGTTGCCATAAGCGAGGCTGTGGCTCTTGCAGGAAAATATGCCCTCGAGCCTGACGTTTCCTTTGTAAATGGTGTGCTTGGCTCATTTGCAAAGGAACAAGAGGAAAAGCAGTGAGTTTTGTACTCGGAATAGACACAAGCAATTATACCACTTCATGTGCACTGCTTGATACTGCGGATATGAGGGTCAGGTCATGCAAAAAACTTCTTCCTGTCAAGCAGGGAGAGCGAGGACTAAGACAATCCGACGCCGTGTTTCACCATACGAAACAGCTTCCAGAACTTATGAAACAGCTTTTTGATAGAAGGTATGACTTAAGTGCAGTTGGGTATTCTTATGCACCAAGGTGTGCAGAGGGGTCGTATATGCCTTGCTTCCTTGTTGGAGAAAATGTTGCACAAGCTGTGTCACTTGCCTGTGGGGCTGACCTTGAAAAGACTTCGCATCAGGTGGGACATATACTTGCGGCACTTTATTCCTGCAAAAAGCTGGATATGCTCAGTTCTGATAAGCCTTTTGCGGCTTTTCACGTCAGTGGTGGCACTACAGATCTTCTTTTGTGCGAGCCTGACAAGGCTAATCTGATAAATATAACTCAGATCGGCGGAAGCCGTGATCTTAAAGGCGGACAAGCCATAGACAGAACAGGCGTAAGGCTTGGGCTGTCTTTTCCATGTGGTAAAGAGCTTGAAAGGCTTGCGTCTGAAAGCAAACATAAAATAAAGCCAAAAGCATCAGTTGACGGGCTTTATTGTTCACTTTCTGGAATAGAAAATCAGTGCATGAAGCTTATAGACGAGAGCTGTTCCGTGGCTGATGTTGCGGCATACTGTATTGATTGTGTGTGCCTTGCGGTGGAGAAAATGACAGTTAATCTTCGCCATGAGTATAAGGATATACCTATTATATATGCAGGCGGTGTGATGTCTAATCGCTTTATAAAAAGCAAACTTGAGAAGTACGGCAGCTTTGCTGAGCCTGAGTTTTCAAGCGATAACGCAGTGGGCGTTGCGGTCTATGCTGCGATCAGGAAAGGGAAGATCAAAATATGAGTTCAGTTATCACTGTTTCTCAGCTAAACAGATATCTTGCTTCAAAACTGCGGTCTGACCTTAAGCTGAAAGGCATTGCCGTCAAGGGCGAGATATCCAATTTTAATATACATTACAAATCAGGTCATGCCTATTTTACAGTAAAGGACAGCAGTTCTGCACTTAAAGCTGTTATGTTTTCAAGCAGTGTTTCAAGGCTTAAATTCGTGCCTGAGGACGGCATGAGCGTGCTTGTTATGGGCAATATAGAGGTCTATGAGCGTGACGGCGTTTATCAGATAATTGCCACAGAGATAGCACCTCTTGGTGTGGGCGTTATGCACGTTCAGCTCGAACAGACCAAGAAAAAGCTTGAAAAAATGGGCGTATTTGATGTGAACAAAAAAAAGAAAATACCCCTTGTTCCAAAGAAGATAGCTGTTGTTACGTCGCTTACTGCGGCGGCTTTGCAGGATATAATCCATATAGCTGAAAGGCGTTATCCTGTGTGCAATATCGAAGTTTATCCTGCACAGGTGCAGGGTACGGTGGCAGCACAAACTATATGCAAAGCACTTTCTGCGGCTGATAAAAGCGGTGCAGATACCATAATTTTAGCTCGTGGCGGTGGCTCTAGCGAAGATCTTATGGTGTTCAATGACGAGGCGGTGGCACTGGCTGTTTACGCCTGCAATACACCTGTGATATCGGCTGTGGGTCACGAAACCGACACCACTCTTGCAGACTATGCCGCAGATATGCGTGCACCAACTCCGTCAGCGGCGGCTGAGATTGCTACCCCTGACAAGGCGGATATACTTAATGCTGTGAGACTTTTAAGGCAAAAGCTTGACAAGGCTATGGAGCTTAAACTTGATAAGGCTGGGTCACAGATAGAAAGCTGTGATAAGCTTTTGAAATTATATTCTCCTGAAAAGAGATTAGAGCAGAGCGAAAAAGCAGTGTGCGACCTTGAAAAAAGGCTGTCACAGATCATGGAACGCAGGCTTGAAAAGCTGTCAGTTAAGCTTGACGGCTATGTTTCTTCTCTGAATATGCTTAGTCCGTTCAATATTCTGGGCAGGGGATATGCTATCGTTCAGAAAGACGAAAGCGTTGTCGACAGTGTATCAATGCTGAACGTTGGCGACGAGGTAGACATAAAGCTGTCAGACGGCAGTGTATCTGCTAAAATAACATTTGTCAAATGAAAGGCTGTTTAAAATGACTTTTGAAGAAAATCTTACAAGACTTAATGATATAGTTGGTCAGCTTGAAAATGACAAGCTTCCTCTTGAGAAAGCTTTGGAACTTTATAAAGAGGGGATAGATCTGTCGGTCGACTGCAAAAAAAGCCTTGAAAGTGCAAAGCTTTCCGTAAAGGCTATGAACGGAGATAATAGCGATGAATGATATGAACAAAGCCACACTTGATTATTATGTGGAGCTTATAGATAATAAACTCCTGGAGCTTACCCACTCAAAGCCTGAGCTTCAGGGTCAGGTAGTTGAGGCTATGGAGTATTCTTTGCAGGCAGGGGGCAAAAGGCTCAGACCTGTGCTTATGCTTGAATTTTGCCGTATGTGCGGTGAGCGTCAGCCTGAAAAGTATGCAGAGATAGCTTGTTCTATTGAACTTATACACACTTTTTCTCTTATACACGACGATCTGCCTTGTATGGACGATGATGATTACAGACGTGGAAAGCCCTCATGTCATAAAGCTTTTTCTGAAAATATCGCACTACTTGCAGGCGACGCACTGAATACCCTTGCTTTTGAGGTCATAGCCAACAGTGCCATGAACGGCGTTATATCTGCCGACAAGGCTGTTATGCTTATCTCTGTTCTGGCAAGAGCAGTAGGCACTGACGGCATGATAGGCGGTCAGGTGATAGACCTTAAATATGAAAATAAAGAAATAGATGTTGATACACTGAATATTTTGCAGACCTGCAAAACAGGCGCACTTATTGAAGCCGCTTGTGTAATGGGCGTTATACTTGGAGATAAGCTTGAGGCTATCCCCTTTGCGGCAGACTATGCTCAGGCAATGGGCAGAGCATTTCAGATAGTTGACGATATCCTTGACGTAACAGGCACTTTTGAGGAGCTTGGCAAGCCTATCGGCAGTGACAGCGAACAGCATAAAAACACATATGTATCCCTTCTTGGACTTGATAAGTCAGAACAGATAGCAAAACAACTGACAGTTCAAGCACTGGGTCATCTTAAATATTTTGAGGATAGCATTTTCCTCACAGAGCTTACATCTGATATGCTTACAAGAAGAAGTTGATAAAAAGATTGGAGATCTAGATATAATGTCGGAAATAAAAAAGCCTGATATTTATAAAATGAATTTGCCTGCCGACCTGAAAAAGCTTTCCACTGCACAGTGTGAGGAGCTTTGCGGTGATATAAGGAAAATTCTTATAGATACGGTTTCAAAAAACGGCGGTCATCTTGCGTCAAATCTTGGTACTGTGGAGCTTACAATGGCTATCCACAGAGTTTTTGAATCACCTAAAGATAAAATCGTCTGGGACGTTGGTCATCAGGCATATACACATAAAATACTTACGGGTAGACTCAAAGAGTTTAAAACTCTCAGACAGGAAAACGGTATTTCGGGTTTTTGCAGACCTGACGAGTCAGTGCATGATGCTTTTATAAGTGGCCACAGCTCTACGTCTGTTTCTGCGGCGCTTGGGATCGCCACAGCAATGAAGCTGAGTGGTGATAAAACTCACCATGCTATAGCTGTAGTCGGTGACGGTGCTTCAACAGGTGGCGAGCTTTACGAGGGACTTAACAATGCAGGCAAAAGTGATACAAATATCATCGTTATCCTCAACTACAATGAAATGTCTATCTCAAAAAATGTTGGCGGAATGGCAAAATATCTTTCCTCCATGCGTACAAAAGAGAGCTATCAGCGCACAAAGGGCAGAGTAGAGAGAATGCTTGATAAGACGCCTGTTATAGGTAAACCTGTGAAAAATGCCGTTCGTAACTCCAAAAATGCGGTCAAGAACATGATACTTCACAGCACCATGTTTGAAGATCTTGGCTTTCACTATATTGGACCTATCGACGGACACAATCTTGAAGAACTTGAACAGGGACTTATGGCTGCAAAGGCAGTAAACAAGCCTGTTTTTGTTCATGTGAATACTATAAAAGGCAAGGGCTATGCTCCTGCAGAAGCTAACCCAGGAGAGTTTCACGGGGTCGGCTCCTTTGAGATAAAAACGGGCAATCCCGACGTCGTACTCTCTGACAGCTTTTCTTCTATAATGGGAAAAGAGCTTTGTGAAATGGGCGAAAAGAATAAGCGCCTTTGTGCAGTCACTGCGGCAATGAAATACGGCACGGGGCTTCAGTATTTTGCGAAGCGTTTTCCTGAACGCTTCTTTGATGTAGCATTGCCGAAGAACACGCAGTTACTTTCTGTGCTGGGCTTGCTTCTATGAACTATGTACCTGTTTTTGCAGTGTACTCATCTTTTTTGCAAAGGTCATACGACCAACTTATCCATGATATGGCTATAGGAGGCTGTCATGCAGTTATATGCGTTGACCGCGCAGGTATAGTCGGTGATGATGGTGAAACACATCAGGGAATTTTTGATGTTTCTTTTCTTACCTCTGTGCCAAATATGAGGATATACTCTCCGTCTAATTATGACGAACTCAGGCTGTGCCTGCATAAGGCTGTTGAGGACGACAGTGGCATTTGTGCTGTGAGATATCCAAGGGGCAGGGATCAATCGCTGTATGATACATCTGATCCTGTTTCAACTTACGTTTATCGTCATATAGAGGGCGCAAAGGTTCTGCTTGTTACATACGGCAGGCTTGCAAATGATCTTTTTACAGCTATAGAAATACTCAGAAATCGTGATATAAAGTGCGATATTATTAAGCTCGTGAATATTTTCCCTATAGACAATGAGGTGGTTGATATAATGTCAGCCTACGATGCTGTGCTGTTCTTTGAGGAAGCTTATTACTGTGGAAGTATTTCAGAGAAGTATGCTTCTATCTGCCAAATGTGGCACAGTTTGCCATTGACGGTTTCGTGAAGCACGGAAAATGTGATGTGCTACTTGACGAGCTTGGTTTTTCAGCAGAGAAAATGGCTGATACAGTTGAGGGCTTTTTGAAAGATGAGTGAAAGACTTGATGTGTATATAGTTACTAACTGCGGTGTGAAAAGCCGAGAACGTGCCAAGCAGCTTATAAAAAATGGATTTGTGTCGGTAAACGGCAAGGTCTGCGTCAAGCCTTCTATATTGGTTGATGAGAACGACGGGGTGAAATGTAGGCCTGACGATATGAAGTTTGTCGGCAGGGGCGGACTTAAGCTTGAACACGCCTGCGATGTTTTCGGACTTGACTTGACAGGTAAAGTTTGTGCAGATATCGGTGCTTCAACCGGGGGATTTACTCAGTGTATGCTTGAACATGGCGCAGAATTTGTCTATGCGGTGGACGTGGGTCACGGACAGCTTGATGAAAGTTTGTGCAATGACAGTAGGGTGAAAAACTGTGAGGGCGTGAATGCACGATATCTGACAGCGGATTTTTTTGACAGACCTGTGCAGTTCATAAGTGGTGACCTTTCGTTTATTTCTCTAAAACTTGTTATAAAATCCCTTTGCGATTGTCTTTGCGATGGCGGCGAAATGGTTCTTCTTATAAAACCTCAGTTTGAGGCTGGCAAGCAGGCTCTCAATAAAAAGGGTATCGTCAAAGATCGTAAAGACCATGTGAGAGTGATAACCGAGCTTCTTGGCTGTTTTCGAGCAGAGGGGCTTGCGGCTGAAAAGATAACAATTTCACCTGTTAAGGGCGGCGACGGCAATCTTGAATATCTTATTCTACTTAAAAACGCTGACATGACGGCTGACAAGCTTGGTCAGCTCAATATAAAAGAATTTGTGAACGAAGCTTTTGATAGCTTCAAAGACTAAACGCAAGAGTGGTAATATTATGAAAATTTATCTTTATCCAAATCTTGATAAAACTCATTGCTTTGAGTATACGACCGCAACATATGAAAGGCTGCGCAAAAATGGTGCAAAACTTTTTATGGATACATGCTATAAGCACGTTTTCGGAAAGCTCGATATCACTTTCTGTAGCGAAGACGAGTGTGTAAAGCAGTGTGATATGATTATTGCAATCGGTGGTGACGGAACGATACTTAAATGCTCTCTTAAGGGCTGTGAGTTTGAGAAGCCTATACTTGGCATAAACTGTGGCAGACTCGGTTTTATGGCCTCTCTTGAACATTCACAGCTTGAATTGCTGGACAAGCTTTTTTCTGGAGAATATACCCTCAGCCGCCGAATGATGTTAAATGTAAATGTCGAATGTGGCAGTGAAAATAAGTCATATACTGCGCTTAATGATGTCGCAGTAACAAAAGCTGACGATTGTAAGATAGCCGATTTTGAGGTGTCAAAAAACGGCAGACTTATTTCTTCACTTCGTGCAGACGGCGTTATACTTTCTACAGCCACAGGCTCAACAGCCTATTCAATGTCAGCAGGCGGACCTATAATCGAACCTGAAATGAAGTGTATAGAGTTCACACAGATATGTGCTCACTCGCTTTTTGCAAGATCTATGATACTTTCAGAGGACAGCGTTATGAAAGTCAAGTGTCACACTAACAGTGGCTCTCACGCAATCGTCAGCGTTGACGGTAATAATGTTTTCAGACTTTCGGCAGAGGACACTGTGATAGTATCAAAGTCAAAGTATTTTGTTGAAATCATAGATATAAGCGGCGGCAGCTTCTTCTCGTCAATAAACAAAAAGCTTATGCAGCCGTTGAAGGAATCAGCGGAGGACGGCATATGAAAAATCAGCGTCAGAATTTGATAATGCAGATTGTCAAAGACGAAAATATCGGCACTCAGGAGGAACTTCGTGAAGCGCTTAAAAGGCATGGTATGAAAGTCACTCAGGCAACAGTTTCAAGGGATATAAAGGAGCTTTCCCTTGTAAAGACCATTGGTTCAGACGGCAATTATAAATACAGCCTGCCTGCACTCAAAAAAGATATTGCAGAGCAAAGCAACGGCATTTTTGGCATAATTTCAGATGCAGTTGTGTCGGTGGATCATGCGCTTAACACTGTAGTTGTGAAATGTCATACGGGCATGGCACAAGCAGTGTGTGCAAAGCTTGACAAGCTTGGGCTTGACAATGTTGTGGGAACGCTTGCAGGTGACGACACGATATTCATACTTATGCGGACAGAAAAGGATGCGTCCCATATGGCAGAGGAACTGAGATCCTCTATTATTTCTTAAACAGCAGAGGAATGATCTAAAATGTTAAGTGAACTTTATATTGAAAATCTTGCCGTGATAGAAAAGGCAACTATAGATTTTTCTGATAAGCTTAATGTTTTCACAGGCGAAACGGGAGCAGGTAAGTCTATACTTATAAATGGAATAAATGCTATCCTCGGTCAGCGTGTCACTAAGGATATTGTGAGAACAGGCACGGACAAGGCTGTTATTTCAGCGTTGTTTACTGACATTGGCGACAATGTTTTGCAGGTACTAGACGAACTTGGCATAAGTGCAGAAGACGGACAGCTTTTCCTTACCCGTGAGATACGTTCAGATGGTGGAAGCGTTGCAAGAGTCAACTCGAGAGCGGTGAACGTTTCCGTACTTAAAGCTATCGGAGAAACGCTTGTAACTATCCATGGACAGCACGACAATCAGATACTCATGGCTCCTGAACGTCATATAGAGATACTTGACAGCTATGCCGAATCGGAAGCTCTTATAGAAGATTATCACAGCTCTTTCAGAGAGCTTCAAAGCATTGCAAAGAAGATAAACAAGATAAAAACTGAGCAAAGCAAAAAAGAGTTTCGCATGGCTGAGCTTGCTGATATTGTCGAGGAGATAAATGCGCTAAACATTCATGAAGGCGAGGATAAAGAGATAGAAGCAGAGCTTAACATCTCTAAAAATGCTGTTGCAATCTCTGAGGCTCTTTATATGGCAAAACAACTTCTTTCGGGCGATGATGACACAGATGGTGCAGTGGAGATGACGCAGAGAGCTTCAAAATCGGTTGAGGAATATACCGATATAATGACTGAGATATCGCCTATATACGATAGACTTAGTTCTGCGGCTATTGAAATGGAGGATATTTCCGAGGAGATAGGCTCACTTCTTGACAGCCTCGATATCGACCCGAAACGTTATGATTACCTTAATCAGCGTTCTGATGAACTCAGGCGTATCATGAAGAAATATGGACCTGAACTTGATGATGTACTGACTACTCTTGAAAATTCACAGAATGAGCTTGATGAACTGAGCGGAGCAGAGCAGAGCTTAGACGAGCTTAATAAAGAAAAGGAAAGACTTCTTGCGGAGGTATCAAAGAAAGCCAAAGCACTTTCAGACCATAGAAAAAAAGCAGGAGAGCGGTTTGTTTCTCAGGTAACAGAGGAGCTTGAATTTCTCAATATGCCAAAGGTCAAGCTGGTGGTTCAGCAGAAAACAGGCAAGCTCACCATAAATGGCATGGATAGCATAGAGTTTCTTATTTCTGCAAACCTTGGCGAAGAGCCAAAGCCTATTGCGAAGATCGCTTCAGGCGGTGAGCTTTCAAGAATAATGCTTGCACTGAAAAACGTAATAGCAGAAAAGGACAGTATCGGCACGCTGATATTTGACGAGATAGACACAGGGGTAAGCGGCAGAGCGGCTCAGAAGATAGGTATAAAGCTGAAACAGATATCTCGCCTTAGGCAAGTTCTTTGCGTGACCCACCTTGCCCAAATGGCTGTTATGGCGGATAATCATTTGCTTATTGAGAAAAATATACAGGGTGACAGGACAGTTACAACTGTTAGAACTCTCGATCATGAGCAGAGAAAGTATGAGATAGCAAGGATAATGGGCGGTGAAAATATCACAGAGCTTATGCTTGAAAATGCTGAACAGTATCTTAAAGACGCTGACAATATGTAACACAAAGTCCCTGATGATTGCGGGGACTTTTTTTGTGAACGTACATTTATTATTTATTGTTGTAAAATTCATAGTAATGTGGTATAATAACAATCGGTAGGTGATTATTTGAAACTTGAACATATAAACGTCAAAGAAGCTGTGAGATATATGGGAATGGGCAATAACAAGCCAGACGAACGCACGGCTTTGTTGATAGATGAATGTGAAAAAGAGCTTTTGAAAGTCATTGAGCCTAAATTTGTGTACAGAGTGTTTGATGTCGCTCATAAAGAGAACGGTGTTGAGGTCATCGGTACTCCGTTGTTTCTTGGCGGCAACGATATATGCAGACACCTTGAGGGGTGCAGTAAATGCGTGCTTTTTGCAGCGACTATTTCTTCGGGCGTTGATAGAAAGCTTCGTGCTTATGAAGCAGAGGATATGGCTAAAGCTATGATAGCGGATTGCCTTGCAAGTGCTGCTGTGGAGCAGGTATGCGATATAGTTGACAACACTGTGAAAGAAAAGCTCAGCGGATATAATCAGACATGGAGGTTTTCTCCTGGTTATGGCGATCTGCCTATCAGCGTGCAGAGAGTTTTTCTTGACGTACTCAATGCGCAGAAATTTATCGGGCTTAATGCAACTGAAAATAATATACTGACGCCGAGGAAGTCTGTTACGGCGATAATCGGATTGTCAGAAAATGAAATATCAAAGGGCAGACGTGGTTGTGCCTGCTGTAATATGAGGGAAGTCTGTCAATTCAGAAAAAGAGGAGATCATTGTGGATTTTAGAACATTACTTAAAACAAAAGAATTTGTCATACTTGACGGAGCAATGGGTACGATGCTTCAGGCAAAGGGACTTGAAATGGGTGGCACTCCTGAAGCTCTTAACATAGACAAGCCTGATTGGCTGGTGGACATACACCGCCAGTATATAAACGCAGGCTCAGACATTGTTTACGCCAACACTTTCGGTGCAAACAGACACAAGCTTGAAAAGTGCGGATATACTGTTCAGCAGGCTATCCCTGCGGCTATAAAAAATGCTAGAAAAGCCTGTGAGGGTACTGATACCCTTGTTGCTCTTGATATCGGACCTATCGGACAGCTTTTAGAGCCAACAGGAACGCTCACTTTTGAAGAAGCTTACGATATTTATAAGGAGCAGATACTTGCAGGAGCTGACGCAGATCTTATCGTTTTTGAAACAATGACAGATCTCTATGAACTTAAAGCGGCTGTTCTTGCGGCAAAGGAAAACAGTGATCTTCCTATAGTCTGCACAATGACTTTTGAGGAAAATATGCGTACATTTACGGGCGTTGCCATAAGCTCCATGGCTTTGACTTTGGAGGGTCTGGGCGTTGACGCAATCGGTGTGAACTGCTCATTAGGACCAAAGGAGCTTTATCCTGTTGTGGAGGAGCTTTGCAAGTGGTCAAATCTCCCTGTTGTAGTAAAGCCTAATGCAGGACTTCCTGACCCTGTTACAAATGAATATAACTGTTCACCTGATGATTTTGCGGAGTTTGCAGAAAAGCTTATCCCATTGGGAGTTAAGGTGCTTGGAGGTTGCTGCGGAACTAACCCTGAGTATATCAAAAAGCTTGCTGAAATGCTCAAAGGCAAGAAGCACGTCAGCGTGCATAATGATATCCCTGCCGCTTGCTGTTCACCGACACATACTGTAGTTATTGACCAGCCAAGAATAATCGGTGAGCGTATCAATCCTACTGGCAAGAAGCGTTTTAAAGAAGCACTGCTTGCAAACGATATTGACTATATCCTTGGTCAGGCTATCGAGCAGATACACGCAGGTGCGGATATTCTTGATGTAAATGTTGGTCTGCCGGGAATTGACGAAAAGAGTATGATGGTCAAGGCTGTAAAGGCTTTGCAGGGCGTTGTCGATGTGCCTTTGCAGGTGGATTCAACTATACCTGAGGTGCTTGAAGCGGCTCTGAGGGCTTATAATGGCAAGCCTATCGTCAATTCTGTAAACGCTGAGGACAGCTCCATTGAAAATGTTCTTCCTCTTGTAAAGAAATACGGTGCGGCTGTGGTAGGTCTTACTCTTGATGAAAACGGCATACCAAAGAGTGCTGACAAGAGATTTGAGCTTGCTAAAAAGATACTTGACAAGGCGCTTGAATACGGTATTAGAAAAGAAGATGTGTATATAGATTGTCTTACTCTTACCGCTTCTGCGGAGCAGGAAAATGTTATGCAGACAGTAAATGCAGTGGAACGAGTAAAGAACGAGCTTGGACTTAAAACAGTTCTCGGTGTATCGAATATCAGCTTTGGTCTGCCTAGCAGAGAGATAGTTAATCACAACTTTCTTATGATGGCGCTCACAAAGGGTCTTGACCTGCCGATAATGAATCCTAATATTGATTCTATGACGGCAACTGTTCGTGCCTACAAGCTTCTGACAAACATTGATAAAAACTCTGTTGACTTTATTTCTCACTACGGTGGCGAGAAAAAAACTGCTCCTGCCGCAACAGGCGCAAAAGCTGAGTTAGACTTGCCGTATGCTATCGAAAATGGTTTGAAGAAAGAAGCAGCTGACCTTACTGCAAAGCTTTTGCAGGAAACAGAAGCCATGAACATTGTCAACGATATGCTTATCCCAGCACTTGATAAGGCCGGTGCAGAATTTGAAAAGGGAAAGCTTTTCCTGCCGCAGCTTATCCAGACAGCTGGCACTGCACAGGCTTGCTTTGAGGTAATAAAAAATTACATTCTGTCAACGGGTGAAAAAAGCGTTTCTAAGGGCAAGATAATCCTTGCAACAGTAAAGGGCGATATCCACGATATCGGCAAGAACATTGTAAAGGTACTTCTTGAAAACTATGGTTATGACGTTATTGACCTTGGCAAGGACGTTGACTATCAGACAGTAGTTGATTGTGCAATAGAAAATGACGTACATCTTATCGGTCTTTCTGCGCTTATGACAACAACTCTTGTGAGCATGGAAAATACAGTTAAGCTTCTTCGTGAAAACAATGTTGACTGCAAGATAATAGTAGGCGGTGCGGTTGTAACGGCCGATTATGCAGAGCAGATAGGCGCTGACTATTATGCAAAAGACGCAAAAGAGTCGGTAGATATCGCAAGAAAATTTTTCGGAAACTGAATAAAATAACTATGGCCTCCCATAATCTGAACAACAGATATTTATGGGAGGCCATTTTTAATGAAAAAGTTTGTTACAGCTATCATCATTTCATTTGTCGTTACAGTAAGCTCTGCAGGCATCAAAGCCGCTGCTTTTTCCTCATCAAACCTTGGGGCAGCATTCGTTTTGAGCAATGTTATGTCAGATGAAAAAAACGATAAAAATGGCAGCGGTATAACTGTCATAGACGGCAATAGGGAAGATATAAAGTTTACTTTTAAAATAGCCGAGATAATTAAAAGTTTTTTTAGCTAAGTGTACATTTATTTGTACTTGTATCAAAGGTACGATTGACTTTTGAGCCTTGCCGTGTTATTATATAAATATAAATCATAACGGAGGCTCATTCAATGGTAACAGTTATAAGCGGTGGCTCTCACAGTGGACGTGACAAAGTTTTCATAGATAAGATCAAGTCTGCTGTAAAAAACGGCGAGCAGGTCATGGTCATAATACCAGATCAGTTTTCTTTTGAATATGATAAAAAACTGTATGAACACCTTGGTGCGGCAGATTTCAACGTCATACAGACTGCAGGCTTTAACCGTATCGCTGAGTTCACAGAGAAGCTTTATGGCGGTAGGGTAAAAGAAAATGCTGATGATAACGTCCGCACTATCCTTATGTATAAGGCAGTCAGACGTCTTAAACAGACCAAGGATATCCGCTTTTATAAAAAGAGTCTTGAAAAGGGCAGTTTCTTAGCCGAACTTAACGAACTTGTGAGCCAGTTTCGTGAAAGCGGAATAACACCGCAGGATCTAGCTCTTGCTGCTGAGAAGCAGAGCGGCTCTCTTGCCATGAAACTTTTTGATATCTCAAGGCTTTATGATTTTTACATGGATGAGCTTGAAAAGGCAGGAATGCAGGATACACTGTCTGCAATGGCAAGAAGTGTGGATCAGGTGAAGGAAAACGGATATTTCCGTGGAATGACAGTTTTTGTTGACGCTTTCAACGATTTCTCTTTTGATGAACTTAAAATGCTTGACGCTTGTATCGCACAGTGCAAGAGTATAACGTTCTCTCTATGTATCGACAATGAAAGCATTAGAAGATATGCAAATCACCCTTTTGCTGATACTCTTAAAACGTTGCAGCAGATAACAGATATTTCCGCTGATCATAATTACAAGGTCAACACGGTAGAGTGTCGTAACAGCTCATTTAGAGTCCCTGAACTTGAATATGTTAGCAAAGAGATTTACAACACCTGCAAAAAGCCATACGTCGGAAAGTGCGAAAATGTCTCTGTTATATCAGCAACGGATATTTACGAAGAAAGTGAATTTGTCAGCGGAAAGATATGGGAGCTTGTTAGAGAAAAAGGCTATAAATTCAGTGACATAGCTTTGCTTGCAAGAAACCTTAAAGATTGTGCTTCCGTTTTTGAGGGTACGTTTGACAGATATGAGATACCATATTTTTCAGACTGCAGTGACAGTGTTTCTTCATCATCTCTGGTGAGGTATATGAACTCGCTTTTCAAGTGCTTGCTTTCAAGAAAGTATTCCACGGACAATATTTTGAAATACATAAAATCGCCGCTTTTTCCAATGCTGAATATCGAGATATCAAATCTGGAAGACTATTGCATACGCTGGAGCGTTGATGGTGATATGTGGCTCAGTGATTTTACTGTTGCAGGTGATCTCAGCGAAAAACAGCTTGAAAAAATAAACTGCTCAAGACGAAAGATAATCGAGCCTTTTGAAGCATTTAAAAGCAAACTTGTTAAAGACATTACAGCAGGGGAACTGTGCCGTGGGCTTTATGATCTTCTTGGCAGCATTGAGCTTTCTCAGCAGACCTTTTCTGTAGTAAAAAAGGCAGGAACTTCGGATAACGAAACTCAGCTTGAAATGGCAAGAGGATTGAAACAACTTTGGAACTCTGTTCTTTCGGCTATCAAATCCGTCTATGACTGCATGAATGACGAAGTTATCTCCCTCAGACAGTTTTATGAGCTTTTCAAGCTCATGCTTTCGCAAATGAGTGTTTCACGTCCTCCGCAGAAACTAGACTGCGTAAGGATATGCGACCCGAGCCATTCAAGGCTTGAGGGCGTAAAGGCTGTCTTTCTTGTTGAGGTGAACGACGGCATATTTCCTGCGTCTTTAAGCTCTGGTGGACTTATTACAGAAAATGAAAAAATGATATTAGAGGGAAGCGATATTCATATCTCACACAGCGCAAGAAAATCTTTTCAGACAGAGAAGCTTGTGTGCTACAACGCTTTTACCCTTGCAGACGAAAAGCTCTATGTGCTTTATTCAGAATCTGACCTTGTAGGAGAAGCTCACCACCCCTCTGCGCTTGTTTCCGAGCTTAACGGAATGTTCGGCAAAATCAATACCAAAGCTCAGGACATGGGGCTTGATTTTTACTGCACTTCTTTCAGGACAGCTTACTATAAATATATGGAACATTCCCGTGATAAAAACGCTACAATTTCTGCGATTAGGTCTGTGTTGGGGTTATCGCAGGAATATGCCGAGAAACTTATGCGAACAAAGAATCTTCATGAAAACGGTGACTATAAGCTTGAAGAAAAGACCGCAGAAAAGCTTTTTATGTCAGAACAGCCTGCAAAGGTCTCGCCTACTCAGCTTGATACATATTATAAATGCCCGTTCAATTATTTCTGCAAGTATGGTCTTGGTCTTAAAACTGTCAGAAAGGCAGATATCGACGGGCTTAACAGGGGACTTATCATTCATCAGCTTCTTGAAAAGATAATGCGTAAAGATGATGACGGCACAGGCTTTGACAAGGCTTTCCTTACTCTCTCAGATGATGAGATAAAAGAGTATATCCACAAAAACGTTACCGAATATATAAAGGAAAGCCTTGGTGGAATGTTCGGAAAATCTCCGTCATTTGTATTTTTACAGGGGCGTATGGAAAGCAATATCCTGCATATCATTCGTTTTATGCAGAATGAGCTTCTTCACTCAAAATTCAGACCTGCGCTTTTGGAATACAAAATAGACAAGTCCGAAGGAGAAGACAGACTTATCATAGACGTAAACGGCAGAGATAAGATAATCCTTACGGGAATTATCGACAGAGTTGACGTTTTCGAGGACGAGAACGGTGAAAAATATGTGAGGATAATCGATTATAAAACAGGCTCTATTGACCTTAAATATTCAATGCTCTACAATGGCCTTAATTTGCAGATGTTCGTGTATCTTACCGCTTTACTTGAAACCAAAAATCCGGTGAATATAGACGGTGGATTGAAGCAGGCTGGTATCGTATACTATACGCTAGGAAACAAGCCTAAAACATACGAGCAGACAGCCGACGCTGACGTAGAAGAAGCCGAGAGCAGATCACGGCTAAACGCTTTCAAGCCTATAGGAAAAGTCGTTGATATAAAGGCCGTCACTGAAGCTTTCAGCTCAGAAGAAAATTATGCCTATGCGCCTTTTAAATATTCTAAAATCAACGGCATTTCAGGCACTGTTCCAGACGGCTTTTTTACAAAGCTCAGAGAATTTGCTATAGGCAAAGTGGCGCAGTTTGGTGAACAGCTTTGTCAGGGAAACATTCAGGCAAGACCTGTGGCGGAAGCCTGCAAGCACTGTGATTTTCACGATATCTGCGGCAGGGTAAACCAAGAGGACATTACAGACGTGAAAGACAGCGTTTATGAAGAAAAACTTATGGAAGAACTAACTGACAGAAAGGAGAAAAAATAATTGGCTGATACAAAATGGACCAAAGAGCAGGAAAGAGCCATTAGTGACCGTGGCAAGGGAATTATAGTTTCAGCGGCGGCAGGAAGCGGCAAAACCACAGTGCTTATAGAACGAATGATACAACTCCTTTCTGATGAAAAAAATAAAATACCTGCCGACAGACTTCTTGCAGTAACATTCACAAAAGAAGCCGCTTCAAGCATGAAAGAAAAACTCAGCCGTGCTTTTGACGAACAGCTTCGCCGTGACCCTGAAAATAAGTGGCTGCTTAGTCAGCAAAATCTTATCCAGCTTGCGAGGATATCTACAATAAATTCTTTCTGTCTTGACCTTGTGAAAAGTAATCTACACGAATTTGATTTTCAGGGAGGTCTTGATATACTTGATGACAGTGTGCAAAATCTTATTTTGCAGGAAGCTATCACGCAGGCTTATGAAAAGCTTTGTGAAGAAGATTATGAAAGCTACAAACTGCTGAAAAACGCTTTTGCGGATAAAACTCTCAATGAAATCACCGACAATCTTTATAAATTCATGCGTTCGCTGCCGTTTCCTGAGCGTTGGATAGCGGAGGTACATAAAAACTTTACTGATGATAAGATTTTTGACAGCTTTATAAAAGATAATATATGTGTAGCTCAAACAAAGCTGAAAGAAGCATTTTCAATGTATGAAGTTTTTGAAGAATATGCCTGCCGTAAAGAGATAGAGGGCATACCTTTTATAAAACATATCAAAATGAATGAAACTGCCGACAGTGACAGAGAACTTCTTCATAGGTTAAGAAAGCTTCTTGAAAGCGGTGATATAGATACTATTGCTAAGTCAGATTGGAAATTCAGCACCATAAAAAGATTTCCCACGAACAAGGCTTTCAATGCATCACTTGACGATGATATTCGCATTAGGTTCAAGGACAATTATGCCTTCTGTGCATCATACAGAAACAAATATAAAGATATCGTAGCTAAAATTACCGATATGTTCAATAATACCAAACTAATCATGAAGGAAAATATGCTTGAATCTGACAGAATATTTACTGTTCTGTGCAGGGTATGCGAAGAAATAGACAAGATCTCACAAGAAATGAAGCTTGAACGAAATGGCGTTACTTTTTCTGACGTTGAGATAATGGCGAGAGAATTGCTTGTAAAAGATACCGAGAATGGACCTGTTCGCACGGAGCTTTGCGAGGAAATTCGCAGAAACAAGCTATATGAGCTTATTTTCATAGACGAGTTTCAGGACGTGAATAATCTTCAGGAGCTTGTTTTCCGCTCGCTTTCTGATTCTGATAACTTGGATATCATGGGCAAAAATGTTTTTGTGGTTGGCGATATAAAGCAGGCCATATATCGTTTCAGACTCTCAAATCCTGAACTTTTCAGCAAAACGAGAAATGACGCTTCCGCACCTGAAAACAGCGAACAGCTCGAGGCTATCTTGCTAAGCAAGAATTTCAGAAGTCGTGAGTCTGTGGTCGATTTTGTAAATTTTCTGTTCCACTATCTTATGACACAGCACACAGGTCAGGTGGATTATGATAGAAATGAAGAACTTCGATACGGTGAACTTTATGATGAAAATAACAAGCCTACAGAAATAATGCTCATACCTTTTGATAAGGACTACAAAAAGACAAATGGCTATTCTGTGGAGAACAAAGTGATAGCGCAAAAGATAAAGCACATGCTTGAAAACGGTGATGAAGTCAAAGATCATGGTTCTATAAGACCATGCCGTGCAGGAGATTTTTGTATACTTGTTCAAAAGAATGATGAAATTACCCTTATGGCAAAAGCCCTTGAAGAAGTAGGTCTGAAAGCATATTCTGAGGATACAAACGGATACATAAAGTCAAGAGAGATAACACTTGTGCTGAATATGCTCAGGGTAATTGACAATCCTATGAACGATATTGCAATGACAGCTATCATGATGTCGCCTATCATGGGATTTACACCTGATGAAATGGCGGCAGTAACAGAAAAGTCAAAGAAGCCTAACAGCAAACTGAAAGACCATATCTATCAGGTGGTAGCGGCGTCAGCTTCTGCTGAGGACAGCCACGAAAAGGAAGCTACTCATATAAGCTTTAATAATAAAACATTACAGGATAAGTGCATAGAGCTTAATAAGCTTATTAATTCCCTGCGTTATCTTTCAATGAGCATGGGTCTTGAACGGCTCATAAGAAAAATATACGACATGACCGACCTTATGGGGATCGTTTCGCTGTATCTTGATTCTGATAAAAAGCGAGCAAACCTTCGTCTGCTTCTTGAATATGCTTCATCCTATGAGCAAAATAGTCAGGAGGGCGTAACTGGTTTTCTAAGATATATCGACTCTGTGTCCTCAAATGAAAAAGCCTTTAAGCAGGCAATGACAGTAACAGAGGGCTCAGATTCCGTTTACATAAAGACCTACCATGCTTCAAAAGGTCTTGAATATCCATTTGTATTTTTATGTCAGCTTGACATACCGCTTATAAAGAAAGACAAAGGTTACTGTTCACATAACAAGCTGGGCTTTGCTTTCAGTTTTATGGATAACAGTAAACTTATGAGAAAAACTTCACTTTACTATGATAAGCTTTCAAAGGAATCAAAAGCAGAGGAAAAAAGTGAAAAACTCCGCCTGCTTTATGTTGGATGTACAAGAGCAAAAGAAAGACTTTTTGTAAGCTATGCACCGATTATTTACAACAATACCACATATGATAAAGTTATCGAAAGAAAAGCAGGAATAGTTGACAGGCTTAGGAACATATACTCAAGGCAGGGAGATTCTCTTGAAAATGTTGTGGCGGACGCTGAAACGATGCTGGACTGGATAACAATGGCGCTCGCACTTCACTCCACGGGTGATCAACTCACATCTTGGCTTGGCACTGATAACATAGCTGTCAACGGTGACGGATATCCTGAGCCTGAGATAATATATAATGAATACGGCATTGGAAATACAGAGCAGATACAGGAAGAAGATACCACCGCTAGTGTAATAGAAGCGGATAGAGCAATGTTAAAAAAGCTTCTTGACAAATTTTCATTTGAGTATGACTGGTCAGGTGTATCAACACCAGCAAAGCTTACTGTTACGGAGATAACTGCGGCTGAAAAAGAGAAGCAGACAGAGAAAACCGAACCTGAGTTTTATCCTAGTCTTCCACGGCTTGATGATGAGTTTGATAAACTATCAGCAGCGGAAAAGGGAACTTTTACCCACAAATTTATGGAGTTATCGGACTATGATAAGGCACGTGAAAGCGTAAAAATAGAGCTTGAACGTCTTGTGAATCAGGGGTACTTCAGCCAGAAAGAAGCTGACGGAGTTTATGTTGAAGCACTTGAAGCATTCTTTAAATCTGACTTTTATGAGCGTGTGAAAAATTCTGATAAGGTAATGCGTGAAAAGAAGTTCCTTGTTTCAATGAGCGACCTTGACTTAAGTGAAAATCTCACTGAATATAATGGAAGCAACAGTATGCTTCAAGGTATCGCCGATTGTATCTTCCACGAGCCTGACGGATATGTTATCGTTGATTATAAAACCGACAGATTCAAGGATATGTCACAGCTCATGGGCTATAAAACACAGCTTGCACTGTATAAAGCGGCGTTTGAGATGATACTTGGCGAAAAGATAAAAAGCTGTTATATTTATTCATTTTGGCTGCGAAAAGGGGTTGAAATCAAGCTCTGAATGTGATATAATAACGTGTAGAGAACTTTGAAAATATTTTTTTGAAATAATTTGAGAAAAGGTATTGACAAGTCGAGAAAAGTGTAGTATAATATCATGGTAAACAAAGCAGAACAATGTCCGTTCTCACCTTAAGCGCAGTTCTCTGTAGTAAAAAGGTCAACATGAATTTGCATATCAATGTGATTTTATGCGGGTACGGATAGATTCTGTACCCGTTTTATTTTATTTTTGGAGGTGCTGCGTCATTAGCAACAGGGAACATCAGATCAACGAAGAGATCCGTGATAAAGAACTCAGGGTCATAGACGTTGACGGAAATCAGCTTGGTATTTTAAGCGCTGACGAGGCTCTTAAAATTGCATTTGAGAAAGATCTTGATCTTGTAAAGATCGCTCCTCAGGCAACTCCGCCTGTATGCCGTATCATGGATTATGGCAAGTTCTGTTTTGAACAGACAAAGCGTGCGAAGGAAGCAAAGAAAAATCAGAAAGTTATCGAGATCAAGGAAGTTAGAATGTCATCTACGATCGACACTCATGATTTTAATGTAAAGGTCAATCAGGCTGTTAAATTCCTTAACGGAGGAGATAAGATAAAAGTTTCTGTAAGGTTCAAGAAAAGAACTTTGGCTCATCCACAGTTCGGTGAAGAACTTCTTGCAAAATTTAAAGACGCTATCTCTGAAGCCGGCGTTGTTGACAAGCCATCAAAAATGGAGGGGCGCAGTCTTGTGATGTTCGTTTCTCCGAAAGTAAACAAGTAAAATAATAAGGAGGATAAATACAATGCCAAAGATCAAAACACATTCTGGTGCTAAGAAGCGTTTCAGTGTTACCGGTAGCGGTAAGGTTAAGTTCCAGCACACAAACAAAAGACACAGACTTACTCAGAAGGATCACAAGCGTAAGAGAATCCTGCGTGGTGCAGCTTATGCAGATGATACCAACATCAAGAACGTAAAGGCTCTTATCCCTTACAAATAAACGAGTTGTAGGGAAAACAAATTTTAAAAATTTCAGGAGGTAATAACTATGGCTCGTGTAAAGGGAGCAATGATGACTCGTAAGAGAAGAAATAAGACTCTGAAGCTTGCTAAGGGATACTTTGGTGCCAAGAGCAAGCACTTCAAAATGGCTAAACAGGCTGTAATGAAGTCAGGTCAGTATGCATACATTGGAAGAAAGCAGAAGAAGAGAGATTTCAGAAAGCTTTGGATCACAAGAATTTCAGCAGCTGCTAAAATGAACGGTATGAATTATTCAACATTCATGAACGGCGTAAACAAGGCTGGTATCAATCTTAACAGAAAGATGCTCTCCGAAATAGCTATCAGCGATCCTGCTGGTTTCACAGCGATTGCAGAAAAGGCGAAGGCTGCTCTTTAATAGTCAAAAACACGCACGTTCTTGTAACCTGCGTGTTTTGTTGTATATTAAGGCAACACCATATATGACGCATTTGGCAACTAAATGATTAAATTTTCAGAATAAGAGGTGACGCAGTTTGCATATTAATAGTAAAGATAACCCTAGAGTGAAGCTTTTCAGAAAGCTTCTGTCATCAAAAAAAGCTAGGGAAGAACATGGATTGTTTGCTGTTGAAGGTGCAAGAAACTGCGTTGACACCGCTTATGAAGCTGTGTGCGGAAGAATAAAAGTCCATTCTGTTTTCTATACTCAAACGGCCTTGACTAAATATAAAAATACACTTAAAACCGATAGCCTTTTCTCGTGCGCAAGACCTGAAGATGTTTTTGAAATATCTGATGAGATTGCGAAGAAGATGACAGATGAGGGAAAATCTCAGGGCATTTATATGATCGTTTTTAAGGTCGATTTGCCTTTTGTGGCTGAGTATATTGACAAAAACGGGAAGTATCTCGTGCTTGATAATTTACAGGACCCAGGTAATTTGGGTACGCTTCTAAGAACTGCCGATGCCGTAGGCGTTAGTGGAGTAGTTATGACAGATAATTGCGTTGATCTGTATAACCCAAAGGTGGTTCGTTCCGCTATGGGAAGTACTACAAGACTTGATCTTTTTGTAGTGGATAATTTTCTGAACGTCGCAACGCTTTTTGATGAGCTTGGTATCGTTACAAATGCTGCAGTTGTCAGAAACGGTGAAAATATCACAGAATTTGATTTTGACAGACCATGTGCTGTTGTAATAGGAAACGAGGGCAAAGGTTTGCCTAAAGAACATTCAGACATTTGTAAAAATCGTGTGACTATTTCTATGCACGGCAACATAGAATCACTTAATGCTGCTTGCGCAGGCACAATCATTTTGTGGGAAATGTTTCGAGGTGGCAGTCATGGATAAAGAAAGACTTTTATTGTGGATAAGAGCGGTTCTGATTTTCACTCCATCGAGCAAACGTATATGGGAAGTTTCTGCAAATTATGATGATATAGTTGAGTTCATGACTGCACTCGATGATCATATGGTCAGCGGACTTAATGATAAAGAGCTGCAGAGGATAGGAAAATATAGTCTTAAAGACGCAGAAATCATAAAAAAACGCTGTGAAGATCTTGGCATAAATATTTATTGTTACGAAAGTGAGGGCTATCCTGACAGACTTAAACGGATCGCAAATCCACCTGCTGTTCTGTATACTTATGGTAACCTTGACTTTTTAAACGATAAATGCGTTATTTCAGTAGTAGCTCCCGTGAGCCGTCTGAATATTCTGTAAAGATAACGAAGCATATTTGCGCAGATCTTATAAGAAGAAACTGTCTGCTTGCTTCGGGGTTTGCAGGCGGTATAGATCAGATCGCTAACAGGGTAGCTATTGAAAATAATAGTAGACCTATAGCTGTGTGTGGCACAGCTCTTGATTGTGATTACCCTAAGGGAAGTAACAAGCTAAAAAAACAGATCGCTGAGAATGGAGTAGTAATATCAGAGTATTTTCCGGGTTATAAACCATTTGGAAATGCTTTTGTGAATCGCAATAGGATTCTTACAGGACTTTCAAATGCAGTGCTTTTTACTGAGTGTAGCAAGGAAAGTCATGGCCTTGATAATGTCAATCACGCCATATCTCAAGGAAAACAGGTATTTGTAGTACCACCACATGATATCTATGACAGTCGATATTTCGGACAACGTGATCTAATAAGAAATGAGTGTCAACCTGTGTTCGGCGCAGAGGATATAGTGTATTCGCTTGGCAATGAAAGGTATCAATCTCTTAGGCTTGTGGAAAGCCTGGGAGAGTTCACGCTTCCTGCTGAGGATTCTGCTATACTTAACAATGGCGAGCTAAGACAGTGAAGCACAGAAAAAGCAAAAGAAAAGTGCCTGACAGCAAGTCTGTTTCTGAAACAGAAGTGGTAAAGCCAATACCTGAGCCTGATCTGTCAGGGCTTGATGACACACAAAAGAGCATTTGCGAACTGTTAAAAAGCGGAAATATGCTTGCGGACGAGATAGCTGCAAAGCTTGGTATGGATATCTCTGATGTGCTTGCACAGCTAACGGAGCTTGAACTTTATGGCACTGTTAAGTCATATCCGGGCAAAATGTTTGGACTTTAATATATATTAAGAATGGAGAATAGATTTGTCTAATTTGATCATAGTTGAGTCACCAACGAAGATAAAAACAATTAAGCGTTATCTTAGCGATGATTATGAAGTTGTGGCTTCAAAGGGTCATGTCCGTGACCTGCCAAAATCAAAGCTGGGCGTCGATATAGATAATAACTTTGAGCCTAAATATGTCAACATAAAAGACAAAGAGGGCGTTATAAAAGATATAAAAAAGCTTGCAAAGAAAAGCGACCATGTTTATCTTGCAGGAGACCCTGACCGAGAGGGAGAAGCCATTTCATGGCATCTTGCATTGCTTTTGGGTCTTGACCTGAATGATAAAAACCGAGTAACTTTCAACGAACTTACTGAAACCGGTATCAAAGCTGGAATGAGCCACCCACGTTCTATTGATATAAACCTTGTTAATGCACAGCAGGCAAGACGTATCCTTGACAGACTTGTGGGCTATAAGCTTTCACCTTTTCTTTGGAGAAAGATAAGAAAAGGACTTTCAGCGGGCAGAGTTCAGTCTGTCGCAGTTAAAATGATATGCGACAGAGAAAACGAGATAAGGGCATTTGTATCTCAGGAATATTGGTCCATTGACGAAATTTCCGCAAACGGTGAAAGAAAGACCTTTGCCGCAAAGCTTAATACAGTTGACGGAGAAAAGCCAGAGTTGAAAAATAAAGAGCAGGCTGACGAGATACTGAAAAGACTTGAGGGTGCCGAGTTTGTTATCGACAAGGTAAAAAAGAGCGTTCACAGAAAATCTCCTGCCGCACCATTCACCACCTCGACTTTACAGCAGGAAGCGTCAAGACGTCTCAGCTTCAGGCGAGAAGAACGATGAAAACCGCTCAGGAGCTTTATGAGGGTGTTGAGATAAACGATATGGGTCAGACAGGTCTTATCACCTATATGCGTACCGACAGCCTTAGAATTTCTGATGAAGCAAGAGCAGCGGCATATGATTTTATCAGAAAAAAATATGGCGATAAGTATATCCCTGACACACCGAAAAAATATAAAACTAAGGGCAACGCTCAGGACGCTCACGAAGCCATCCGACCAACACACCCAGAGGTTACACCTGATATGGTAAAGGCAAGCGGAGTGACGAGTGACCAGTACAAGCTTTATAAACTCATTTGGGAGAGATTTATAGCTTCTCAGATGTCAAACTGCCTTATGGACACTGTTTCTGTTGATATCTCTGCAAACGGTTGTAACTTCAAGGCAACAGGCTATTCTGTAAAGTTCGACGGATTTACTGTTCTTTATGAAGAGGCTAAAGACGATGAGGGTGAAAAGAAAAACGTGCTTCCTCCAATAAAATCCGGTGACTCAATAAAGGTGCGTACCTTGAGGGAAATCAGCATTTCACTCAGCCTCCTGCAAGATACACAGAAGCGACCCTCGTAAAAGCGTTTGAGGAAACAGGCATCGGCAGACCTTCAACTTATGTTCCAACTATTACAACCATAATAAACAGAAATTATGTTGAGCGTGACGGAAAACAGCTTAAGCCGACTTCGCTTGGCGAAGTAACAAACCAGCTTATGAGCGAGCATTTTGATAAAATAGTTGATGTTAAGTTTACTGCAAACATGGAGAAATCTCTTGATGAGGTTGAAAGTGGCAAAAAAAGCTGGGTAAAAACTTTGCAGGACTTTTACGGTGACTTTGACGAGGAATTGACTGAAGCTGAGGAAGCCATGGACGGGAAGCGTATCAAAGTGCCTGACGAAGAAACAGATCAGGTGTGCGAGCTTTGCGGCAAACCTATGGTAATAAAGATAGGCAGATATGGCAAATTTATGGCTTGCTCAGGTTTTCCTGAGTGCAAGAATACCAAGAAAATAGTTCAGGAAACAGGCGGAATTTGCCCTTACTGCGGAAAGAAAGTGCTTCTTAAAAAGTCTAAAAAGGGCAAGAAGTATTACGGCTGTGAGGATAATCCTGAGTGCAAGTTCATGACATGGGACGTTCCTACCGAAGAGAAATGCCCTAAGTGTGGCAGTACGCTTTTCCAGAAAGGCGGAAAGAACGGAATACTCATTTGCCATAAGCCTGATTGCGGATATGAAAGGAATTTATCTAATGGCGGTTAAGGTAATAGGTGCAGGACTTGCAGGCTGTGAAGCTGCGTGGCAGTTAGCTCAAGCAGGGATAGACGTTGAGCTTTATGAAATGAAGCCTAAAAAGTTTACGCCTGCCCATAAATATAAGGGCTTTGCAGAGCTTGTCTGCTCAAATTCATTGAAAGCGGACAGAATAGATTCTGCCGCAGGTATGCTAAAAGAGGAAATGCGCAGGCTGGGCTCTGTCACAATGGAATGTGCAGCTGAAACTAAGGTATCAGCAGGCGGAGCTCTTGCTGTTGACAGGGAAAGGTTTTCCGATATGGTCACGGCAAAGATAATGGAAAATTCTAACATTACCGTTATCGAGGAAGAAGTCACAGATATACCTGATGGCGATGTTATAATCGCAACAGGTCCTCTTACAAGCGATGGGCTTGCAGAGAGTATCGGCAAAATATGCGGTGATTATCTGTATTTTCATGATGCCGCCGCACCTATCGTCACATATGAAAGCCTTGATAAGGATAAGGTGTTTTTTGCATCGAGATACGGCAAGGGCGAGGCTGATTATATCAACTGCCCAATGAATAAAGAGGAGTATCTCAGGTTTTATAATGAGCTCATAAACGCTGAATCAGCACCGCTCCATGATTTTGATAAGGAACACTTTTCAAAGGACGGGTTCAAGGTTTACGAGGGCTGTATGCCTGTGGAAGTGCTTGCAAAACGTGGTGAGGACACAATGCGTTTTGGACCATTGAAGCCTGTGGGTTTGACAGATCCACGAACAGGAAACAGACCTTATGCCGTCGTTCAGCTTCGTGCCGAGAATGCAGAGGGAAGTTTGTATAACATTGTGGGCTTTCAGACAAACCTGAAATTCGGCGAACAGAAAAGAGTATTTTCACTTATAACAGGACTTGAAAATGCAGAATTTGTGCGCTATGGAGTTATGCACAGAAACACCTTCATCAATTCACCTAAGCTCTTAAATCCGCAGTTTAATATGCGAGATAGGGAGAACCTTTATTTTGCAGGTCAAATGACAGGCGTTGAGGGATATATCGAATCGGCGGCAAGCGGAATTTTTGCAGGTCTGAGCATGGCAAGACGTTTGCAGGGCAAGCCTGCGGTTACCTTGCCTGATACCACAATGCTGGGTGCGCTTTCAAAGTATATAAGCGATCCTACTGTGGAGAAGTTCCAGCCTATGGGATGTAATATGGGTATCCTGCCTGAGCTGCCTGAACGTATAAGAGATAAGAAACTGAAATATAAGATGATAGCTGAAAGGGGTCTTGCAGACCTTGACAAGGCCATCGGAGAATTTTAAGGAGAATGTTATGAATATAGTAATTGACGCTTTCGGCGGAGATAACGCACCTCTCGAAGTCATCAAAGGTTCAATTGATGCACAAAAGGATTTCGGCGTTGACGTTACTCTTGTTGGTGACGAAGAAAAGATAAAAAAATGTGCACAGGAAAACGGCCTTGATATCACAGCTTTACATATCAAGCACGCTGATACTGTTATCGAGATATGTGAAGAGCCTACAGAAGTAATTAAGGGCAAGAAGGATTGTTCAATGGCTGTGGGCATGAAAATGCTTGCAGACGGCGAGGGCGACGCTTTCGTTTCAGCTGGCTCAACAGGCGCACTTGTAGTTGGAGCAACGTTTATCGTAAAGAGAATAAAGGGCATCAAAAGACCAGCTCTTGCAACAATACTTCCTACGGCAACGACGCCTACGATGCTTCTTGACAGCGGTGCAAACGCAGACTGCCGCCCTGAAATGCTTACTCAGTTTGGAATAATGGGTTCGGCTTATATGAACAAGATACTTGGTGTTGAGTCACCAAGAGTAGGTCTTGCAAATATTGGTGCAGAGGAGTCAAAGGGCAGAGAGCTGGAGCTTGAAACTTACAAGCAGTTGAAAAACGCACCTGTAAACTTTGTTGGAAATATCGAAGCAAGACAGCTTCCTATGGGCGATTGTGACGTATGCGTGGCTGACGGCTTCTGCGGAAACCTTATGCTCAAGCTTTACGAGGGCATGGCAAAATTCTTCTCAGGGGAGCTTAAAACGCTTCTGACTAAGGATACAAAGTCAAAGATTGCTGCTCTTATGGTAATGAAGAACGTTAAAGAATTCAAGAAAAAGGTAGATTACTCTGAGTATGGCGGAGCGCCTCTACTTGGTACTGCAAAGCCTGTTATCAAGGCACATGGCTCATCAAATGCAAGAGCATTCTATAACGCTATCAGACAAGCAAAACAATTTACTGAAACTAATGTGATAGACGAGATCACAACTGCTATCGAGCAGTTGAAAAGCAAACAGGAGATGTTATAATGGACGAGCAAAAGGCTCTTAAAGAGTTTCAGGAAAGAATAGGTTATAAATTCAAAGACGAAAAGCTCCTTTACGAAGCTCTTTCCCATTCATCATTTGCAAATGAAAACAAGAAGGCAAGAAACAGCAATGAAAGGCTTGAATTTCTTGGAGATTCAGTGCTTTCTATAGTTGTGTCAGATCACATTTTCGAGCATTACAAGCATATGCCTGAGGGCGAGCTTACAAAAATGAGAGCTTCACTTGTGTGCGAAAAAGCACTGTTTGAGTTCTCAAAGAAAATAGAACTTGGCAAGTATATCTTTCTCGGAAAGGGCGAAGAGATAACCGGTGGCAGAGAAAGACCGTCAATTATTTCAGACGCTTTTGAAGCAGTTATCGCTGCAATTTATCTTGACGGTGGTATCGAGCCTGTTTCAAAATATATACTTTCATTCATACCTGAAAATATCACGCCTGATGGAGTTGTTTTCCATGATTACAAGACTATTCTTCAGGAGATAATCCAGAAAAATCCTGAGGAGAGAATAGAATATCATCTTAAAGGCGAGTCAGGTCCTGACCATAATAAGAAATTTACTGTTCAGGTACTTTTGAATACGAATGTTATCGGCGAGGGTACAGGCAGATCGAAAAAGACCGCTGAACAGTTGGCGGCTAAAGAAGCATTGGAACTAATGGGCTATGGGGCACAGTAATATATCTGTCTTCGTGCCGCATATAGGCTGTCCGCATATGTGTGCGTTCTGCAATCAGCGCACCATAACTGGTACAGAGAAGATACCGCACGCTGATGATGTGAAGCGTATCTGCACACAGGCAATGAACGAAGTTAAGGACGTTTCACAGACGGAGATAGCCTTTTTCGGTGGTAGCTTTACAGCAGTGCCGAGAGAATATATGCTCGAACTTCTTGGTGCAGCGCAGGAGTTTATAGGCAACGACAAATTCAAGGGTATAAGGATATCCACCAGACCTGACTATATCAGCACTGAGATACTTGACATTCTCAGAGATAATCACGTTACGGCTATCGAGCTTGGCGCACAGTCTATGTCAGATGTTGTTCTTGAAGCCAACGAGCGTGGACATACTGTTCAGGACGTCGAAAACGCTGCAAAGCTTATAAAAAGCTATGGTTGCTTTGACCTTGGTCTGCAAATGATGATAGGACTTTATAAAAGCAACCATGAAACTGAGCTGGAAACTTGGTCGAAGATAGCGGCGCTGTCTCCTAAAACAGTGCGCATCTATCCCGTTGTTATCCTTAATGGTACAAGGCTCGGAGAGCTTTACAAAAGTGGCGAATATAAGCCTATGGACTTTGACGAGGTAGTGAAAATCTGTTCTTATCTTCTCACAGAAGCCGATAAACTTGGTATAGATGTTATAAAGCTTGGTCTGCACGCAAGCGAGGTCGTGGAGGAGCAAATGTTGGGCGGATTTTATCACCCTGCATTCCGTGAACTTTGCGAAGGCAGAAATTACCGTAGGCTTATAGCAGAGGAGCTTGGAAAGCATGGCAATATAAGCGATATAGCTTCCGTTGTGATATCTGTACCAAAAAGGCAGATAAGCAAGGCAATAGGTCAGAAAAAAGCTAATATAGAATATTTCAAAGATCTTGGTGTCAATATAAAAATTGTAGGTCACGAGGGCAGCGATAAAATAAAGATAAACGAAATCATAATGAGGGGTGGTGAAAAATAATGTATCTTAAATCACTTGAATTGCAGGGCTTTAAGTCTTTTCCAGATAAAATAGAGCTGAAATTCAATAAGGGTATCACAGCAGTTGTCGGTCCTAACGGATCAGGCAAGAGTAATATCGGTGACGCTATGCGCTGGGTAATGGGCGAGCAATCTTCCAAAGCCCTGAGAGGTGAAAAAATGGCAGGCGTTATTTTTCACGGCACTCAAACTAGACCAAAAGCGCCTTTTGCTCAGGTAACTATCACCATAGACAACGAGGACGGTGCACTTGAATATGACAGCGACACCGTGTCAGTATCACGAAAGCTTTACCGCAATGGCGACAGCTTTTACATGATAAACGGTAAAGAAGTAAATTTAAAGGATATCGTGGAACTGTTTATGGACACCGGTCTTGGCAGGGATGGTTATTCGATAATCGGTCAGGGCAGGATAGCAGATATCGTAAACGGAAAATCCAATGACCGCCGTGAGATATTTGAAGAAGCGGCAGGCATTTCAAAATTTCGTTCAAAGAAAAAAGAAGCCGAAAAAAAGCTTGCGGCGGCTGAGGATAATCTCTCTCGTATCAATGACATCATGGGAGAGATAGAAGGACGAATAGGTCCGCTTAAAGCGCAGGCTGAAAAGGCGGAGAAGTTCAGAGTCCTTGATGAAGAAAAGAGAAAGCTGGAAGTCTCCGTATGGGTGCATAAGCTCAACGAGTATATGAGCCAAATAGCAGGTTATGAGGAGAAGCTTTCTTCTGTAAAAAAAGAGTACGAGGTCATCACGCAGGAGCTTGAAAGCATTGAAGATGATATAAATGACAGCTTTGCAAAGAGCGCTGAAAAATCCGAGCTTGCTGACAGCTACAAAAATCAGATACATCAGGTGGAGCTTGAAAACTCTCAGGCACTGTCAAAGATCGCAGTATATGAGAATGATATTTCTCACCTTGAAGATAATATTTTGAAGCTTAAAGAGCAGATAAGTGAGTCCAACTCATCAAAATACTATCTTGAGGCTGAGCTGAAAACACGCAGACAGAAGCTTGAAGAACTCGACGAGAAAAAAGCAAAGCAGCAGGAAGCTGTAGATTGTAAGGAAAAAGAGCTTTCTGAGCTTATTGATAAAACTGCATTATCTGACAAGTCGGTAAGTGAAGCTGGAAGCTTTATAAATGAGCTTTACATGAAAAAGTCGGAAGTTTCATTCAGACTTGAAAATGCTAAAAACAACCTTTCGGATATTGATGAGCAGATCGAAAATTCTCTTGAAAGAAAAAAACAGCTTGAAGAACATTCAAAACTTTCTTCTAAGGAATTAAAGGAACTGCGTGAATCAAAAAGCAAAGCTGACGAAAACAAGCAGGAGCTTACAAACCGCATGAGCGGACTTGCAAAGCTTCTTGAAACTAGAAACACAAAGCTTTCAGAATGTCGCAAAAATCTCACAGATACGGAAATACAGCTCCGTGACGTTGAGAACAGGATAAAGACTATAGCCGACCTTGAAAACTCCATGGAGGGCTTTCAGTTCAGCGTAAAGCACATAATGAAAGCCTCACAGCAGGGTAGGATAAGCGGCATTTGCGGTACTGTTTCTCAGCTTATATCTGTTGAAACAAAATACTCTGTAGCCATTGAAACTGCGTTGGGTGGGCACTTCAGAATATTGTCGTAAACAATGAGGACTCTGCTAAGAGAGGTATCAGGCTTCTGAAAGAGAACAGAGCAGGCCGTGCAACATTTCTGCCTGTTACATCAGTTCGAGGAAACAGGCTAAATATGCCGCAACTTGAAAATGAGGACGGCTTTGTGGCTCTAGGCTGTGAGCTTGTTAAGTATGATAGCCAGTTTGAGGGCGTAATCAACAGCCTTTTAGGCAGGATATGTATAGCAGAGGATATCGATAGTGCAACCCTTATCGCAAAGAAATACGGCTATAAATTCCGCATCGTTACCCTGGACGGACAGGTGATAAACGCGGGCGGCTCATTCACAGGAGGAAGCGTTTCCAAACAGACAGGTCTGCTTACAAGAAAAAATGAAGCGGAAGCACTTGCTAAAAAGAAAACAGCACTTGAAAACTCCTTTACAGAGCTTAAACAGCAGGTTGAGAAGCTAAATCAAGAGGTTTCAAAATACACCGCTGATACCGAGGGACTAAGGGAAAAGCTTTCACAGGTAAACAGCGATATACTCCGTTTTGAAATGGAAATAAAGCGTGTTTCAGAGTATTATTCTGACTATGAAAACAAGCTTGATGAGATAGAAACATTTATCGAAACGCTGAAAAATAAATACAAGATAGTAAGCGGAGATATCGACAAGGCTCAGACAGAACTTTCAGAGATCGAAGCTGAGATATCAGATAATGAAGCCAAGCTTGCCGACTCTCAGAACGAGCAGGCAGAACTTAAAAATAAGCGTGAACAGCTCAGCGAAGAGCTTTCGCAAATGAAGATAATGGCGGCAGAGTTATCCAAAGACCTTGATGCCTGCAAGCTTTCAATATCACAGCTTGAAGAAACTATCGGCGACAGTGATACTGACAGCGGCAAGTTGAATGATAATATCTCCGAGTGTGAAAAGAAAATAGCCGAGAAGAAAGAGCTTATTTTTCAGACCAAACAGGAACTCAGCGGTGCTGACGAAAAGATAGCCGCTGCACAGAAAATGGCGGAGCAGGCTCAGCGTGAGCATATTGAGCTTGACAATGCAGCAAACAAACTTCGCACCAAGCAGAAGCACAAAATGGACGAGAAGGAAACACTTTCAGGTCAGATTACAAGAGCGGAGGAACAGAAAAAATCTGTTACTGCAGGCTTTGATAAGCTTGTGGCACAGCTTTGGGACGATTATGAGCTTACAAGAAGCGACGCTGCAGAGATAGCCGAGGATATTGTGGATATAACGGTAGCTAACAGGCGACTCAACGAACTTCGTGGAAAGATAAGAAATCTTGGAAGCGTAAACCTTGGAGCTATAGAGGAATATGCAGAAGTGTCACAGCGACACGAATTTCTCACAGGTCAGCTTAATGACGTAAATACGTCAAAAACAGAACTTGAAAAACTTATCGAGGATCTGACAGAAAATATGAAGAATATGTTCACCGACAGCTTTGAGCGCATAAATGCAAACTTCAAGAAAATTTTCACCGAGCTTTTTGGTGGTGGTCAGTGCGAGCTTATTCTTACAGACCCAAACAATGTCCTTGAATGTGGTATTGAGATAAACGTTCAGCCGCCAGGCAAGGTCATAACAAACCTTATGTCCCTTTCAGGCGGAGAGCAGGCTCTGGTGGCTATTGCAATTTATTTTGCAATTCTGAAAATTTCGCCATCACCTTTCTGTCTTCTCGATGAGATAGAAGCGGCGCTTGATGATGTGAACGTAAGTAAATATGCACAATATCTGCACCATCTTACAGATAAAACACAGTTTATCACCATTACTCACAGACGTGGAACAATGGAAGAAGCTGACGTTCTGTATGGCGTAACGATGCAAGAAAAGGGTGTTTCCAAGCTTCTTAAAATGGACGTTTCGGAAACACGTCAAATGAAACTTGAATAGGAGTGAAGAAATGGGATTTTTTGAAAAGCTGAAAAATGGTCTTAAAAAGACTAAAGACTCAATGATGGGCAGAATAGAAAGTCTGCTCCATTCATTCAGTAAAATAGATGAAGATCTTTTTGAGGAACTTGAAGAAACGCTTATCCTTTGCGATATCGGTGTTACAACTTCTGAAAAAATATGCGATAAGCTCAGACAGAAAGTCAAGCAGGAGGGCGTTAAAGAGCCTGAAAAAATCAAGGATATGCTTAAAGAGATAATCACAGAAATGCTCGGTGAGGATCAGAAGCTCGATATGTCAACAACACCGTCAGTTATACTGGTTATCGGAGTAAACGGTGTTGGCAAAACAACAACTATCGGCAAGCTTGCTTATCAACTTCATAAACAAGGCAAAAAGGTTATCGTTGCGGCGGCTGATACTTTCAGAGCGGCTGCTATTGACCAGCTCGAAGTGTGGACAGAGCGTGCAGGGGTAGACATAATCAAGCACAACGAAGGTTCAGACCCTGCTTCCGTGGTATTTGACGCACTGGCAGCTGCTAAGGCAAGACAGGCTGACGTTGTTATATGCGATACCGCAGGTCGTCTTCACAATAAGAAAAACCTTATGGACGAGCTGAAAAAGATATCCCGTATAGTTCACCAGCAGGCAGAGGGCTGCGCTCTCGAAGTTCTGCTTGCACTTGACGCTACAACGGGACAGAACGCAGTTAATCAGGCAAGACAGTTCAACGAAGTAGCTGATATAACGGGTATTATTCTTACCAAGCTTGACGGCACAGCCAAGGGTGGAATAATTATCAGCATAACCGACGATCTGCAAGTGCCTGTAAAGCTTGTTACAGTAGGCGAAAAAATAGACGACATACAGCCGTTTTCAGCAAGAGATTTTGTTGAAGCACTGTTTGAATAATAGAATATTGGATTAGACACTTAAAAGTATAAAATCAGGGGGAATTTTTTATGGATAAGGTTTTGTTTGTAGTTGATATGCAGGAAATGTATGTAGGAAGGGGCAGAGATAAAACCACATACTCATATGATGCCGAATCACTTATCGACGCCATAAACAAGCGTATCTCTGCTTATAAAGCTGAGGAGGTCTTTTATATCGTCAGCTACAAAAAGGGACTTTTGGGTGGAGGAATGCCCAAAGAGGGAACACCTGCGGCTAGCTTTCCAGCAAAGCTGAAAGTTGTATCCAAAAATATTTATTCCAAAAGCAAGCCCGATGCTTTTTCAAACGTTGCTCTTGAAGATTTTATGAGAGCAAGGAATGTGAAAGAGATAGAATTTGTAGGTGTTGATGGTGGTATCTCCGTTATCAACACTGCAATAGGTGCTATTGAATGTGGAATGAAAGTTGTTTTCAACGAAGAATGTATCGGTACAGTTTTCAAAGATAAGGCAAACAAATGCCGTGAAAAATTAAAGAAAAATAAGGTAACTTATATACACAGCTAAAGGAGAAAAAATGAAACTTGTTATTGCAAGCAACAATAAAGGCAAGATAAGAGAATATAAACAGATTCTTGAGCCGCTTGGTTATGAGGTGTTCTCGCAATCAGAGGCAGGTCTGATACTTGATGTTGAGGAAACAGGCACTACTTTTGCTGAAAACTCTGCACTAAAAGCAAGAGCTGCATTCAAGCTTTGCGGTTGTGCTGTACTTGCAGACGACAGCGGTCTTGAGATAGACGCCCTGGATGGTGAGCCTGGAGTATATTCAGCAAGATATGGCGGACTCGAAACTGATGATGAGCGTACCGCTCTTGTGCTTAAAAAAATGAAAGAAATACCTGATGATAAAAGGGGAGCACACTTTACCTGTACAATACACTTTATCAAAGCAGACGGTGAAGAGATAGCCGTTGAGGGAAAAGTATTCGGTAAGATAGCTCACGAGCCTGTTGGCGAAAACGGCTTCGGCTATGACCCTATTTTCATGTATGGGAACAAGAGCTTTGCTCAGGTGGACTCAGAAACAAAGAATACCGTTTCCCATAGAGCAAACGCACTGAAAGCTTTGCTTGAACAGCTCACAAAGCAGTAAACTGAAAGGATTTAGATTATGATTACAACTAAACAAAGAGCAGAACTCAAAGGTATGGCTTCGCTTATACAGCCTGCTTTTCAGATAGGCAAGGGCGGAGTTAATGACGCTCAGGTGGCACAGATAGACGATTATCTGAGAGTTCACGAGCTTGTAAAAATAAAGGTGCTTGACAACTCAATGTACACCGCAAGGGAAGCCGCAGAGGAGATCGCTGAAAAGATATCTGCTGAAGTCGTTCAGGTAATAGGCTCAAAGGCGGTACTTTATAAACGCAATGAGAAGCAGCCTGTTATAAAATTAAAGTCAAAGTAATGAAAATAGGTGTTTTCGGCGGCACGTTCAATCCTGTTCACTTAGGGCATTTAAATTGCCTTAAAAGCGTAGCTGAGCAGGCGGGTCTTGACAAGATGATTGTCATGCCTGACAGAATACCTCCACATAAGCAAGCGGAGGACTTAGCTTCCTCTGAGGATAGGTTGAATATGTGCAGACTTGCTTTTGCAGATATCCCATGTGTGGAAATATCCGATTGGGAACTTAAGCAAGAGGGCAAAAGCTATTCAGTGATAACACTCAGACATCTAAAAGAGATATATCCACATGATAAGCTGTTTTTTATAATGGGCAGCGATATGTTGCTTTCATTTGAAAAATGGTACCAGTATAAGGAGATATTATCACTTTCGGCACTTATCTGCGTTGCACGCTCGCATGAGGACATTGACCACATAGAGGTGAAAGCCAAACAGCTCAAAGCCGAGGGTGGAGAGATAATCATAGTAAAAACTGACCCATTTGAGGTGTCTTCAACTGAGATACGTCAAATGCTCAAAAAAAATGTTGATTGCTCTTGCTATTTGAGTGAAAATGTTGTACAATATATAGTGGACAAAAATTTGTATAACCGAGGTTTTCTAAGTGGCAGATAAAAAAACAATAGGCATTTATAAAGCATACCTAAAAGAACATTTATCAAAAAAGAGATATACACACTCTATGAACGTGGCAAATTCCGCTGTGGAGCTTGCAAAAAGATATGGTGCTGACGCAGACAAGGCTTATATTGCAGGACTTTTGCATGATGTTGCAAAAGAGATACCAGCATTGGAGCTTGCGGCCATAGTTTCTAAATCTTCACTTGATGTGTGTGATATAGAGAAAAAGGCAGTTCCGCTTTTTCACGGTATTGCAGGGGCAGAGCTTGTGCAGACGCTTTTTGATATTCATGATCCTGAGATAATCTCAGCTATACGCTATCATACAGTTGCCTGTGGCAATATGCCCAAGCTTAGCCAGATAGTATATCTTGCAGACCTTATTTCTGCGGACAGGGATTATAAAGATGTAAAGAAAATGAGAAAGTATGCCGAACAAAGCTTGGAGAAAGCAATGTTTGAGGCTTTGAAATTCTCAATAAAAGACTCAGTGGAAAAGGGTAATACTATCCCCGTTTCCACACTTGAAGCATATAATGATTTTGCCGATAATTCAAAATAAAGGAGATTTTTATGGATAATATTTCACAGAATGAAAAGCTGTCAACTATTGTTAAAGCTCTTGATTCAAAAAGAGCAGAGGACATTAGGATAATAGAGATCGGTGACCTGACTATAGTTGCGGATTATTTTGTTATAGCAAATGGTACTTCAAGCACTCAGACAAAGGCCCTTGCGGAGGAAGTTGAGTTCAAAATGAGCCAGCTTGGCATTGAACCTAACAGAACAGAGGGCTATCAGGGTGCAACTTGGGTCGTACTTGATTACGGTGATATCATAGTTCATGTTTTCTATAAGGAAACAAGAGATCATTACAATCTTGAAAGACTATGGTCTGACGGCAAGGATATCGACGTAAAGCAGTTCTTACCAGACGAGCCACAGGATTAATTTTGACAATTATAATTTAACAAAGGATTGATAAAGATGAAAGAATACAATTTTTCGGCCATAGAAAGCAAATGGCAGAAATACTGGGACGAGCATAAGACCTTTGAGGCAAGCAATGACTTTTCTAAGAAGAAATTTTACGGACTTGTAGAGTTTCCTTATCCGTCAGGTCACGGTATGCACGTTGGACACATCAAGGCTTATTCTGGTCTAGAAGTTGTAAGCCGTAAAAGACGTATGCAGGGCTATAATGTTCTTTTCCCTATAGGCTTTGACGCTTACGGTCTGCCTACAGAGAACACAGCTATCAAAACAGGTGTTCACCCAAGAAAGGTAACTGACGACAACATTAAGAAGTTCACGGGGCAGCTCAAAAGAGTAGGTTTTTCATTCGATTGGTCAAGAGTTATTGATACGACCGATGAAAACTACTATAAGTGGACACAGTGGATATTCCTTAAAATGTTTGAGAATGGTCTTGTATTCAGAGATAAGACCCTCGTAAATTATTGCCCAAGCTGTAAGGTCGTTCTTTCAAATGAGGACTCACAGGGCGGTCACTGCGATGTTTGCCACAGCGAGATAGTTCAGAAAACTAAAGAAGTATGGTATCTGAGGATCACAGAATACGCTGACAAGCTTCTTCAGGGACTTGAAGAAGTTGACTATCTGCCTAACATCAAACTCCAGCAGCAGAATTGGATAGGAAAATCAACAGGTGCATTTGTAAACTTCAAGATCAAAGAGCAGGACGAGCAGCTCAAGATCTACACTACACGTCCTGACACACTTTACGGCGTTACATTTATGGTAATCGCTCCTGAACATCCTATCATCCAGAAATACAGAAATAGTATTGCAAACATTGCTGACCTTGACGCTTATAAGACAGAGTGTGCAAAAAAGAGCGAATTTGAGAGAACTCAGCTCGTTAAGGATAAAACAGGCGTTAAGATAGACGGTCTGACAGCTATCAATCCTATCACAGGCAAAGAGATACCTATCTACATCTCAGACTATGTTATGATGGGATACGGCACAGGCGCTATCATGGCTGTGCCTGCTCACGATACAAGGGACTATGATTTTGCAAAGAAGTTCGGCATTGACATAATCGAAGTCATCAAGGGCGGCGACATTTCTAAGGAAGCCTACACAGGCGACGGCGAAATGGTCAACTCAGGTGAGCTTAACGGCATAACAAACAAAAAAGAAGCTATTGAAAAGATGCTTACTGTTCTTGAAAAACTGGGCTGCGGTGAAAAGGGCGTTCAGTATAAGATGAAAGACTGGGCTTTCAATCGTCAGAGATATTGGGGCGAGCCTATCCCGATAGTACATTGCCCTCGCTGCGGAATGGTCGCTGTGCCATATGATGAGCTTCCACTTAAATTGCCACCGGTAGAGAACTTTGAGCCTGGTACAGACGGCGAAAGCCCACTTGCTAAGATAGACTCTTTCGTACACTGCAAGTGCCCTAAGTGTGGCTGTGACGCAAAGAGAGAAACAGATACAATGCCACAGTGGGCTGGTTCTTCATGGTACTTCCTGCGTTATTGCGATCCTAACAACAATGATGAGTTTGCTTCACAGGAAGCACTGAAATATTGGATGCCTGTTGATTGGTATAACGGTGGTATGGAGCACGTTACACGTCATATGATCTATTCACGTTTCTGGCATAAGTTTCTCTATGACCTCGGTCTTGTACCAACTTCAGAGCCTTATGCAAAAAGAACAGCTCAGGGTCTTATCCTTGGACCTGACGGTGAGAAGATGAGTAAGTCAAGAGGAAACGTTGTTGACCCTAACGATGTTGTTGACGAATACGGTGCAGATGTTCTCAGACTTTATGTTCTGTTCATGGGCGACTATGAAAAGGCAGCTCCATGGAGCGAGAGCAGTGTTAAGGGCTGTAAGAGATTTGTGGACAGAATTTGGGCTTTGCAGGATAAGGTAGTTGACAGCGACGAGTACAGCGACAAGCTGAGATCGCTCATGCACAAGACTATCAAGAAGGTATCCGATGATATCGAGTCAATGAAGTTCAATACTGCTATTGCCGCAATGATGACGCTTCTTAATGAGATATATAATGTTGGCTCTATCACAAAGAAAGAATTCAGAGATCTTCTTATCATACTCAATCCTTTTGCACCTCATGTTACAGAAGAACTTTATCAGATGATCGGTTGCGAGGGAGTTCTTGACGAGCAGGAGTGGGTAACATATGATGAAGCACTCTGCAAGGACGATACTATCGAGATCGTTTGTCAGATAAACGGCAAGGTAAAATCCAAGCTCACAATACCTACAGACGCAGCTAAGGACGACGTTATCGCACTTGCTAAGGCTGACGAAGCTATCGTTAAGGCAACGGAAGGCAAAAATATAGTCAAGGAAATCTATGTTCCTAACAAGCTTGTAAATCTGGTTGTAAAGTAAGCGAAAATTTCCTCAGAAAAATCAAAAAAAGAGCCAGAAAGCTATTGACTTTTTGGTGGAAATATAGTATAATTAAATTTGTAATTATATCGGTTTTATAAATTCCGCAGATTAAAGACAGAGCGGTCCGAAAGAGTAGGACTGGGGGAACGTAAAGCGTTTCAGTTTGCTTTTGCAGACACCTTCACTATCACCGTTGATTTTCGGAAATTCCGATAGAATTGCCTCTGTCACAGGTGGCAAAGGGAGGGAATAATTTTGGCAGAAATCCGTGTTGGAAAGAACGAAACTTTGGATACAGCACTTAAGCGTTTCAAGAGATCATGTGCAAGAGACGGCGTTATCGCAGAGGTTCGTAAAAGAGAACACTACGAAAAGCCTTCGGTAAAGCGTAAGAAGAAGTCCGAAGCTGCTCGTAAGCGTAAATACTAATATGTAATTAAAGGCGGGCATTTTTATGTCCGCTTTTTATTTTATACTACAGGAGTTTTTTTATGTTCAAACCAACTTATGTTTTTGACAAGGTAGGAGAGATAACCCCCGATTTTCTTGCTAAAAAGCATATCAAGGGGCTGCTCCTCGATCTTGATAATACGCTGACAACACATAACAATCCCATTCCCCCGCAGTCGAGTCTTGATTGGCTTGCTAAGATGAAAGCGGCAGGGATAAAGCTTATGATCGTTTCAAACAATCATGCTCCAAGGGTAAAGCCTTTTGCAGAGCAGTTGGAGCTTGACTTTGTACCTGAAGGCAAAAAACCGCTGACCTTTGGATATACCAAGCTATAGCTAAGCTGGGGCTTAATAAGAAAAATGTTGCGGCTGTGGGTGATCAGATATTCACTGACGTGCTTGGATCAAATCTGAAAGGTATACGCTCCATATTCGTGTTCCCAATAGAGCCTGAAAAGAGCTTGCCATTTCGATTTAAAAGAGCCTGTGAAAAGCCGTTTTTACCAAAGCTCAAATAGCATAAAACGAAAGGAATGATACTAATGTCGGCAAAATTTGGACCTGCGGGAAACAGCGAGGCTTTTTCCATTAAATATAAAACAACACTTCAAGCTCCGGGATATCTCGAAGCAATGGGGCTTGACCACTATGAATATCAGTGTGGCAGGGGAGTTAAGGTCTCCGATAAAATAGCTTTTGCCTTGAAAGATAAGGCTAAAGAGCATAATGTCACGCTTTCGCTCCATGCACCGTATTTTATTTCGCTTTCAAGCCTTGAAGCTGAAAAGCGTGACAACAGCATAAATTATATTCTGCAATCCTGTGACGCTGCAAGCAGAATGGGTGCTGATAGAATAGTTATCCATTCAGGAAGCTGTGCGAAAATAAGCAGAGAGGACGCTTTGGAACTTGCTAAAGATACTCTCACAAGGGCTAGAAAAGCAGCCGTTGAGCAGGGCTTTGAACATATCGTTTTTTGCCCTGAAACTATGGGTAAGGTAAATCAGCTTGGTAACTTAACAGAAGTGCTGGAGCTTTGCAAGCTTGATGATACGTTCCTGCCGACAATAGATTTCGGACATCTCAACGCAAGGGAGTTCGGCTATATAAAAGGTAAGGCAGAGTATGAGAAAATGCTTGATGAAGTGGAAAATGCTATCGGTCACGACAGGCTGAAAATATTCCACAGCCATTTTTCTAAGATAATGTTTACAAATCCAGGCGGCGAGAAAAAGCACCTGACTTTTGACGATAATCAAGGCTTTGGACCTGACTATGAGCCGCTTATGGAGATAGTCGCAAAGAAAGATCTTTCGCCTATATTCGTCTGTGAAAGTGCAGGCACTCAGGACAAAGACGCACTGACAATGAAGAATTATTATTTGTCGGTGAAATAAAGATAGGAGAGTATTGATATGAAAAAAATACTTGTTATACATGGTCCTAACCTTAATCTTCTGGGCGAGCGTGAGCCTGGAGTTTATGGTACAGATACATTCGAGAGCATAAACAACGAGATAATCGAGCATGCAATGAAATATGAGTTTCACTGCGACGTTTATCAGTCAAACCATGAGGGTGAAATAATCGACAAGCTTCACCTTGCCAGAAAAAATTATGACGGCGTTATACTTAACGCTGGCGCTTATACACACTATAGCTATGCTATCAGAGACGCCATCGCCGCAATAAAGATTCCTGTCGTTGAGGTACATCTGAGCAATATACACTCCCGTGACGATTTCAGACACACTTCTGTTATCGCGCCTGTATGCGTGGGTCAGATAAGCGGGTTCGGAAAGTATTCATACTACATGGCTGTTGACGCTTTGTATTACAAATGGAAAAATGAAAGCGGTGCAGACAATGACTGATCTTGAAAAACTTTGTTCACGAATAACAGAAGCGGCAGATTGTGCTGTTATCACTGACGATGTGAACAGAAGATATTTCACCGCAATGAAATCAAGTGCAGGAACACTAGTGGTTTTTCCTGAAAAAGCGTATTTTATCATAGATTTCAGATATATTGAAAAGGCAAAGAAAACTGTCACAGCTTGCGAGGTCATTTTACAGGACAAGCTCTATGAGCAGATAAACAGCCTTATTGAAAAGCATGGTGCAAAAACAGTTTCTGTTAATGCCGATACCTGCACACTTTCCGAGCTTATCGCATATCAGCAAAAACTTAATGCTGAGGTCATCGCAGACACAAAGCTTGCGGAAATAATAAGAGAGATCAGAACAGTTAAATCCCAAGAGCAGATAGACAAGATAATCAAAGCACAGCGTATCGCTGAAAAGGGTTTTGCACATATGCTTGACTTTATCAGGGTCGGCAGAACTGAAAAAGAAATTCAGCTTGAGCTTGACTATTATATGCTTAAAAATGGTGCTGAAGCTCTGTCTTTTGACACTATTGCACTTTCAGGCTCTAATACTTCGCTTCCACATGGTGTACCATCTGACAAAAAAGTTGAGAGCGGTGAGTTCGTGCTTATGGATTTCGGAGCAACTTATGATGGCTGGCACAGCGATATGACTAGAACTGTATGCGTAGGCAAACCTAGTGACAAGATGAAGTCTGTATACGAAACTGTTCTTACTGCACAGCTTTCAGCTCTTGACGCAGTAAAGGCAGGTATGCCAGGAAAAGCACTTGACAAAATAGCAAGGGATATCATAACTGAAGCAGGCTATGGAGATAATTTCGGCCATTCTCTCGGACATGGCGTGGGAGTTGAGATACATGAAAGCCCTTATGCTTCGCCTAGCAGGGAAGATATATTGCCTGAAAATTCGATCGTAACAGTAGAGCCAGGTATTTATCTTGAGGGCAAGTTTGGTGTGAGAATAGAAGATTTTGTTGTTGTTACAGAAAACGGCTGTATCAATATGACAAAAGCACCTAAAGAGCTTGTTTGCTTGTAACTTTTTTTGATTTTTGGGTAAAAAAGTTTTCAAAAGCTATTGCAATAAACAAATAAATATGGTAAAATAAATATAGAGGTATGCGGACATTTTGAACTGTGTACACATTAATTAAGAATGTTTATGGAGGTACTAAATAATGGTAACTGCTGGTGATTTCAGAAACGGCGTGACTTTTGAAGAGGACGGCAACGTAATGCAGATCGTTGAGTTTCAGCACGTTAAACCTGGTAAGGGTGCAGCGTTCGTCAGAGCAAAGGTTAGAAATGTAATTTCAGGTTCTGTTGTTGAAAAGACATACAATCCAACAGCTAAATTCCCAACAGCATATGTTGAGAGAAAGGATATGGAGTATTCTTACAATGACGGCGATCTTTATTATTTCATGGATCCAGAGAGCTATGAGCTTGTTCCAGTAAACAAGGCTGAGCTTTCAGATAACTTTAAGTTCGTAAAGGAAAACATGGTATGTAAGATCCTTTCTTACAAGGGTACAGTATTCGGCGTAGAGCCTCCATACTTTGTTGATCTTGAAGTAACAGAGACAGAGCCTGGTATCAAGGGCGATACAGCTACAAATGCTACAAAGCCTGCAACTGTTGAAACTGGTGCTGAGATCAGAGTTCCTCTGTTCATCAACACAGGCGACAGAATAAGAATCGATACTCGTACATGTGAGTACATGGAAAGAGCATAAGTTTTAACCTTTACGGTTTTTTTAGAAGCGGAGGGAATGTTATGGAGCTGTCAAAGAAGGTTGCATATTTAAAGGGACTTATGGAAGGTCTAAAGATTGACGATTCCACAAACGAGGGAAAGATATTGACAATTATGGCTGATATTCTTGATGAGATGTCTGCTACAGTTGAAGATATTGCCGAAGAAGTTGACGAAACAGTTGAGCTTGTAGATACTCTTGACGAGGATCTCGGCGAGATAGAAGATCTAATTTACGGTGATGATGATGACGACGATTGTTGTTGTGACGATGATTGTTGTTGTGATGATGACGATGATGACGATGATGATGACGCTATGTACGAGTGTGTGTGCCCTAACTGTGGTGACACAATAATGCTTGGCGAGAACATTATCGCTGATGGTTCTATTGAATGTCCAAACTGTGGAGAGAGCCTTGAGTTTGATTTCTCAGAGATTGAGGACGAGGACAACGAGGATTAATCTCATAAAAGTGTTCAGCAAAATTTAATAATGTGTTTCAGGGGTGGTGAAATTCCACACCGGAGGTGATCGAATAGTATTCGTAAGTCCTCGACCGCAGAAATGCGCTGATTCGGTGAAAATCCGAAACCGACGGTAAAGTCCGGATGGAAGAAACGACAGATCAATAACGCATAAATTGCACCCTGATTTTATTTTCAGGGTGCTTTTGCTTTTGCTGCTGTTTCTCCCGATAATTTTATTATTTGGAGGAATTAAAATGACAAGTGATAACACTATGCCAAGAAATAAAACTTTTACAACAAGAAAAATGGTAACGGTGGCAATGCTCAGCGCCATAGCTACTGTAATATATTACCTTGATTTTCCTGTGCCACTTATGCCAGGATTTATCAAGCTTGACCTTTCAAATGTTATATCCCTGCTGGCAGGTTTCTCAATGGGACCTATTGCAGGTGTGATCGTTTGCCTTATCAAGAACGTTATCCAGTTGATTATAAAGGGACTAGGCACAACAATGGGTATCGGCAACATCTTCGACTTTGTAACAAGCGTAGCTTTTGTGCTGACGGCTTCTGTTATATACCACAAGAAAAAAACCAGAAAGAATGCTATCATAAGCTGTATCATTGGCACTTTGGTTTTCACAGTAATAAGCTTGCCGTTGAATTATTTTATCGTTTATCCTATATACTTTAAAGCATTCGGCGGAGAAGCTGCTATACTCGGTATGTACCAGCAGATAATGGGTAGCGTAAAGAATATTTTCTCTGCACTGTGTATTTTCAATCTGCCTTTTACTTTTGTGAAGGGTATTATTTGTGCATTGGTCACAATTCTTATTTATAAGCCTTTGTCGCCTATTCTTAAAGGCAAAGACTAAAACAAAATTAATGCTGAACACAAAAAAAGCCTTGACAGGCACATTCCTGTCAAGGCTTTGATATTTATGATTTAACTGCTTCAAGAAGATCATTGATCTTGTCTGTCTTTTCCCAAGCTACATCAAGATCCTCACGTCCCATATGACCATAAGCTGCAAGCTGCTTGTACTGTGGCTTTCTAAGGTCAAGGCTCTTGATTATTGCAGCAGGACGAAGGTCAAATACCTTTTCTACAGCTGCCTCTATCTTTTCATCAGAAACCTTTCCTGTGCCGTATGTGTCGACCATGATTGAAACAGGGTGAGCAACACCGATAGCATACGCAAGCTCAACCTCGCACTTCTTGGCAAGACCTGCTGCAACGATATTCTTTGCAACGTATCTTGCAGCATATGTTGCGCTTCTGTCAACCTTTGTCGGATCTTTTCCAGAGAAAGCACCACCACCATGACGAGCATATCCACCGTATGTGTCAACGATTATCTTTCTTCCTGTCAGACCACTGTCGCCCTGAGGACCGCCGACTACAAATCTTCCTGTTGGGTTTACAAAATAAGTAGTGTTCTCATCAAGAAGTTCAGCAGGGATAACTGTCTTTATAACGTTCTCGATAATATCTTCTCTTATCTGCTCCAGTGTTACAGCGTCATCATGCTGTGAAGAAACTACAACAGCGTCAACTCTTGTTGGCTTGCCATCATCATATTCAACTGTTACCTGAGTTTTTCCGTCCGGTCTGAGATATGGCAAAGTGCCGTTCTTTCTAACTTCTGTAAGTTTAAGAGCAAGCTTGTGAGCAAGTGATATAGGCATTGGCATAAGTTCAGGTGTTTCGTCGCAAGCGAAACCGAACATGATACCCTGATCGCCTGCACCTGTATCGAATGCGTTTTCTGCTCTTCCCTCAAGAGCATTGTCAACGCCCATAGCAATATCAGGCGACTGCTTGTCTATAGTTGTGAGAACTGAACAGGTGTGTCCGTCAAAACCATACTTGGCTCTGTCGTAGCCTATACCGACAACTGTATCTCTAACGATCTGTGGTATGTCGATTATAGCCTTTGTTGTTATCTCGCCCATGCACATTACTACACCTGTTGTAGTGACCGTTTCGCAGGCAACTCTTGACATAGGATCCTGCTCCAGCAGAGCGTCAAGTATAGCGTCAGAGATCTGATCGCATATTTTGTCAGGATGTCCCTCAGTAACCGACTCAGATGTAAATAAATACTTTGACATAAAAATACCTCTTTTCTGAATATTTGTTAATCTAAAAACAGCCACAAAAAAAGCGCTTCATTCCGAAACGCTTGAAATTACTCAATTTCCTCATCTTTCGGAAATAACCGCAGGATTTAGCACCTTAACTAACGCTAGGTTGCTGGGCTTCACAGGACCTGTTTCCTCCACCACTCTTGATAAGGCTATTTAATTTTAACAAAGTATATTATACACCATATATCGACTATTGTCAACTGTTTTACACATAATTATAGATTATTTTAATGTTTCGTAATAAATCAGCAAATGCTAATAAAAGCATTGACTTACTAGGACAAGTTCGTTATAATATAAAAAGAGGTGAGTTTTTTTGAAAAATGACAATTCAAATATAAAAACATTGTTTCTGACCTTTCTTAAGATAGGCGTTTTTACCTTTGGCGGAGGATATGCAATGATAGCCTTGCTTGAAACAGAATTTTGTGTGCGCAAAAAATGGCTTGATAAAAAAGAATTTCTCGATATGACAGCTATATCAGAGTCCACCCCCGGACCAACTGCTGTAAACAGTGCTACATATATTGGCTACAAAATAGGCGGTGTGCTGGGTGCTATTGCGGCAACTGTCGGTGTGTGCATACCGTCGTTTTTTATAATCTACATAATATCACTTTTCTTTGACAAATTTTTGTCTTTAAAAGTAGTCTACGCTGGATTCCGTGGCATTCAGGTAGGCGTAATATATCTCATACTTACTGCAGGACTAAGAATGTTGAAAGCACTTGATAACACATTGCTTGACAAAATTATAATGCTTGGAGTTTTCATAATGATGATACTTTTCACACTTTTTTCTGTGAAGTTTTCATCAGTATTTTATATTATCATAAGTGGTGCTGTGGGCATTGCCGTGTATCTGATTAAAACCCTCAGAAAGGGAAGTACAATAAAATGATATATCTCAAACTTTTTCTCATTTTTCTTGAAATAGGCGCAGTGTCATTCGGCGGTGGATATGGAATGATATCCATTATCCGTGAAAAAGTTCTTACCTTTGGCTGGCTCAGTGAGGACGAATTTGTGAACTTTATTGCCGTATCTGAGTCCACCCCTGGACCACTTGCAGTGAATATGGCGACCTTTGTTGGCTCATCGCAGGCAGGCTTCATAGGCGGATTGATAGCCACCCTTGGCGTTGTTTTGCCTTCGTTCGTGATAATATTCATCATAGCTTCGATCATGAAGGATTTGCTTAAATACTCAGGGGTAAAAGCAATGCTTTCAGGTATTCGTCCTTGCGTTGTTGCAATGATACTCGCCACTGGCATTACAATGGCTTTATCTTCACTGCTAAATATCACCACCATAAATTCAAAGCCTGCTTTTGACTATAAAGCGTTGATAATATTCCTGCTCATAGCCTTGGCAGATGTGCTTCTTTTGAAACTGAAGAAATTCAAGCTCTCACCGATTGCAATAATTGTAAGCTCCGCCTTTCTCGGCATAATATTCTACTAAAAAAGCTGTAACACCGCAAAGTGCTACAGCTTTTAATATTCGTGATATGAAAATTAACCCAGGAGCTTTTTAAGTCTCTCGTCAACAGCCTTAAGGAAGTCCACTGTATTTACTTTCTTCTTATTTTCAAGTGTAGAAAGCAGATAAAGGTCACCTGTCATAACACCGTCTTCGATAGTTTCAATAGTTGCCTTTTCAAGACAATCAGCAAAGTTCATAAGTTCAGCCAGGTTATCGAGTTCGCCTCTTTTTCTCAGAGCGCCTGTCCATGCGAACAGTGTGGCAACAGAGTTTGTAGAAGTTTCTTCGCCCTTGAGGTGCTTGTAATAGTGTCTCTGAACAGTGCCATGTGCAGCTTCATATTCATAGATTCCGTCAGGTGAAACAAGAACAGAAGTCATCATAGCCAGTGAGCCATATGCTGTAGCTACCATGTCAGACATTACGTCACCGTCATAGTTCTTGCAGGCCCAGATATAACCGCCGTTTGAACGAATAACTCTTGCAACAGCATCGTCGATAAGAGTATAGAAATACTCGATACCAGCCGCTTCAAACTTAGCCTTGTACTCGTTGTCGTATATCTCCTGGAAGATATCCTTGAATGTGTGGTCATACTTCTTTGAAATTGTATCCTTTGTAGCAAACCAAACATCCTGCTTCTTATCAAGTGCAAAGTTAAAGCAAGCTCTTGCAAATGATGCAATGGAGGTCGACTTGTTATGCTGACCCTGAATGATTCCGTCGCACTCAAAGTTGTAAATTGTTTCTCTAGTTTCCTTGCCGTCCTTGTCAGTGCAAACAAGCTCTGCCGTTGAACCAGCAGGGCACTTCATTTCAACGTTCTTATAAACGTCGCCGTATGCGTGACGAGCGATAGTGATAGGCTTTGTCCATGTAGGAATGTATGGAGTGATACCCTTAACAAGGATAGGAGTTCTGAAAACAGTTCCGTCAAGAATAGCCCTGATAGTGCCGTTAGGGGATTTCCACATTTCCTTGAGGTTGTATTCAGGCATTCTCGCAGCGTTAGGTGTGATAGTTGCGCACTTAACAGCAACGCCGTATTTCTTTGTAGCGTTTGCAGAGTCAACAGTTACCTGATCGTCGGTCTCATTTCTGTGAACAAGACCAAGATCATAATATTCTGTTTTAAGGTCAATATATGGAGTAAGAAGAATATCCTTTATATCCTGCCAGATAATTCTGGTCATTTCGTCGCCGTCCATTTCAACGAGCGGTGTTTTCATCTGAATTTTTGCCATTGGTAAGACCTCCTATAAAGTAATAATGGAATATCCGTTGTTTTTAGCTATCGCAGATATCTTTTTGTAAACGTCAAGACTTGCAATAATAAGCTCATAGCTGTCGCTGTCAATATCTATCATACATATGCAAGCACCTTTGAGATTGCTGTTTAGCTTATGTACAAACTCCTCAGCGTCATCATCGTCATCAGCCTTAAAGTCGTCTGTATAGCTTTCGATCAAGCCGTAGTTTTTAAGCTGTGAAAGTCCCCAGAGAATATTCTCGACCTCCTCTGAATAGTCGCAAGGGAAGAGATAGCCGTTTTCTTCAAGTTCGTCTATCATACCTATCCAGCAGATATCGTAAATATCATTTGCTTCCCTGTCAGAAACAACTACGCCTCTTTGCAAATATCTTGAAGCGTTTTTCTCAGCATAAGCCCAAGGGTCATTTGCACATTCACGAAGCATTGAAACAACTTCGCTGTCATTGTCCGTAATAAAAGCGGCAATATCGGTAATAAAAGAATAGTCCTTCATTGCCGGAGTGCTGTCCTTTGTGCCAAAAATTTTCGAGAAAATCCCCATAGGAAACCTCCATATCAGACTTTATTATTTTGAGAGCTGTTCTCTTGTGTAGTCAAGCAGACCACCTGCAAGGATAATATCCTTTGTTCTGCCTGTAAGCTCGCAGAGAACTGGTATCTCAACGCCTGTTGTCTTATTCACAACAGTAAGCTTAGACATATCAGCCTCAACATCTGCACGAACATCAGCAAGAACAATCTCATCGCCCTGATTTATCTTGTCATAGTCAGCTTCATTTACAAATGTGAGCGGAAGGATACCTGCGTTGATAAGATTAGCTCTGTGTATTCTTGCAAAGCTCTTAACGAGAACAGCCTTTATGCCAAGATAGAGAGGAGCAAGTGCAGCGTGTTCTCTTGATGAGCCCTGACCGTAGTTTGAGCCGCCAACGATTATTGACTTGCCCATGTTCTTTGCACGTCTTGGGAAGTCCTCATCACATACTGTAAAGCAGTGCTGTGAAATAGCAGGGATATTTGAACGCAGTGGAAGTATCTTCGCACCGGCAGGCATGATGTGGTCGGTTGTGATATTGTCGCCCACCTTAAGTGATACCTGACAATCAATGCTGTCATCAAGCGGTGAAGTCTGTGGGAAAGGCTTGATATTTGGTCCTCTAAGAACCTCAACGCTGTCCATATCAGCCTCGTCAGCTGGCGGAACAACCATATTGTCGTTTATCTTGAAATGTTCAGGAAGCTTGAACTCAGGCATATCTCCAAGTGTTCTTGGGTCAGTGAGGTAGCCTGTGAGAGCTGAAACAGCAGCCATTTCAGGTGATACCAGATAGATCTGACCATCCTTTGTGCCTGAACGTCCCTCGAAGTTTCTGTTGAATGTTCTAAGTGAAACACCCTTTGAGTTAGGTGACTGACCCATACCGATACATGGGCCGCAAGCGGATTCAAGTATTCTTGCGCCTGCTGCTATCATATCAGCAAGTGCGCCGTTCTCAGCGATCATGTTAAGTACCTGCTTTGAGCCTGGAGCGATTGCAAGTGAAACGCTAGGGTCAACTGTCTTGCCCTTAAGAATGTGAGCTACTTTCATCATGTCAACATAAGAAGAGTTTGTGCATGAGCCGATACAAACCTGGTCTATCTTAAGCTTTCCGATCTCATTTACGCTCTTAACGTTGTCAGGAGAATGAGGACAGGCAGCCAGTGGTACGAGCTGTGAAAGATCGATATCTATCTGTTCGTCATAAATAGCGTCATCATCAGCCTTTAGCTCGCTCCATACGTCAGCTCTGTCCTGAGCCTTCAGAAATGCAAGTGTTGTTTCGTCAGAAGGGAAGATAGATGTAGTTGCACCAAGCTCAGCACCCATATTTGTGATAGTTGCTCTCTCAGGGACTGTAAGTGTCTTTACGCCCTCGCCGCAGTATTCTATAACTTTGCCTACGCCGCCCTTTACAGACATTCTTCTGAGAACTTCAAGGATAACGTCCTTAGCTGATACCCATGGAGAAAGCTTGCCTGTGAGATTTACCTTTACTATTTTAGGATATGTGATGTAATAAGCACCACCACCCATTGCAACTGCAACATCAAGTCCACCTGCACCTATAGCGATCATTCCGATACCACCGCCTGTTGGAGTGTGGCTGTCAGAGCCTATAAGGGTCTTACCTGGTATGCCGAAACGCTCAAGATGTACCTGATGACAGATACCGTTTCCGGGACGTGAAAAATAAATGCCGTGCTTCTTGCAGACAGAACCGATAAATCTGTGGTCGTCGGCATTCTCAAAGCCTGACTGAAGCGTGTTGTGGTCGATATAAGCTACAGACTTTTCCGTTCTGACACGAGGAACGCCCATTGCCTCATATTCAAGATAAGCCATTGTACCTGTTGCGTCCTGAGTAAGCGTCTGGTCGATACGGATACCGATCTCCTGACCCTTAACAAATTCGCCGTCAACAAGATGTGCTTTAAGTATTTTTTCTGTTAAAGTAAGTCCCATTGTAACAACAATCCTTTCAAAAATAACTGATATTAATATTTTATAACAAATTGCGATTTTTGTCAAGGTAAATATAAACATTTGCTTGATTTTATAGCGTTTTAGTGCATATTTTTGCATGGTATACGTCAATTTACTGTATAAATTTTCACTTCTTACGATATCCTTACTTGACACGGCAAAGCGTATATTATATAATAGTTGTGTTATCAGAGAAAACAAGGCGGTGAAAAGCATGAAAGCAAAAACTGTTTTGATATTATTATCAGCAGTGATACTATGTCTTACAGGCTGTACAGAGTCACAAAAGCCCACAACAGTTGTGGATAATTCCTCTGCCGTGACTACATCATCAAGTGCTGACAGCGAAAGCGACAATGATAAATACTATGACAGCACGCCTATATCTCAGGCTTATCTCTCAGGCAATACAGCAAATCTTGATGATAAACAGCTTGAAATATACAACAAAGCCGTTTCAGCCATTGAAAAACTTATTACCCTTGACATGAACGATTACGAAAAAGAGCTTGCGGTACATGATTATATAGTTGGCTGTGCAAGCTATGACGAAGCACATCTCAATGCGCTTGGTATTGGCTTGCCAAACTCTGATAATCCATATGGCTGTCTTATAAACGGAAAAGCAATATGCTCAGGTTATTCCACAACGTTTCAGCTTTTTATGGATATGCTGGAAATACCCTGCAAGACCATATACGCCACAGATTTTGAGGGCGACGATCATTCATGGAACATAGTTCAAATAGGAGAAAGCTGGTATTATGTTGACGTCTGCTGGGACGACCCTATCCCTGACTTTACGGATAGACCAGTAAGGCACAAGTATTTTAACGTCTCAAAAGAATACATGAAAACAAAACACGTCTGGGACGATACAGAGCTTCCTGATACAGATAGTATAAAGTTCAGCTATATTACGCAGACAGTTACGCATATAAACTCAGTAAATGAGATAGAGAGCCTTATGGAAAAGGCTTTGGATAATATGCAGGACAGCGTGGCGGTAACGTCAGATATGAGCGATTTCCAATTCAGTGAAACTGACCAGATAGACACGAACTTCAATGAGAGAAACATCAAAGGGCTTAGCAAAGTTTTTGACAGCTTCTGCGAAAAGCATACAGATCATCAAGTATACTGTCAACGCGTCCAAAACGGAAATGATATAGTTTTGGTGATATACATGAGAAAATTCAGATAGGAGAGAGCAATGAAATTCAGACCTTGCATAGATATCCATAACGGTAATGTAAAACAGATAGTGGGCGGAAGCCTTTCTGACAAAAATAATTATGCTGTGGATAACTTCGTTTCAGAATATGACGGAGCTTATTATGGCAAACTTTATAAGTCATACGGACTGACGGGGGGACATATTATTATATTAAACCCTGTCGGCAGCGAATTTTACAACGCAGACCTCGAACAAGCCTACAGTGCATTATCCGCATTTGAGGACGGATTGCAGATAGGCGGCGGAATAAATGACGAAAACGCCACACAATTTCTTGACAAGGGCGCAAGCCATGTTATCGTGACGAGTTTTGTTTTTAAAAACGGTGTTGTTAATTTCGATAATCTGAACAGACTGGTGAAGTCCGTTGGCAAAAGCAGACTTGTTCTTGACCTTTCCTGCCGCAAAAGGGACGGAAAGTATTATGTGGTGACAGACCGCTGGCAGAAATTCACTGACATCGAAATGAACAGCCAGACACTTGAAATGTTCTCAGAATACTGCGATGAATTTCTTATCCATGCCGTTGACACAGAGGGCAAAGCAAAGGGCATTGAGCCGCAGATAGCAAAGATAATGGGAAAATACTGCACCATTCCATCGACCTATGCCGGAGGAATTTCATCATTTGACGACCTCGATACGCTAAAAGAACTCGGCAGGGGAAAGATAGATTTCACCATAGGCTCAGCACTGGATATATTCGGCGGCAATATGAGCTTTGAAAAAGTCGCTGTCTACGGCAAATAGTCCTGCCTTATGCAATAGACACAATATTTATAGCTGTTTTCTGCATATTTTGGCACAAAAAAGATTTGCAATTTAAGTCTAAATATGTTATAATATTATGATACTAATTCAGAAAGGACGAATTTTTATGTCTAAGATCCGAGTTGCCGTTATTTTCGGCGGAAAATCAAACGAGCACGACGTATCTGTTGTTTCTGCAACTCACGTTATAAAGAGTATACCAAAGGACAAATATGATGTTATTTGTATCGGAATAACAAAAAAAGGTCACTGGATGAAATATATAGGAGATGTTGACGATATTGCGTCAAACAAATGGGAACAGCACCCTGATAATGTTCCATGCGTTCTCAGTCCTGACCCTCTTCACAAGGGCTTTATCGCTCTTGGAGAAAACAGCGAATATCAGAATGTAAAAGTTGACGTTATTTTCCCAGTCCTTCACGGAAAGAATGGTGAAGACGGCACTATTCAGGGGCTTTTTCAGCTTGCTGAGATACCATTTGTAGGCTGTGACTGCATATCCTCTGCAAACTGCATGGATAAGGGACTTACACACACTGTTCTTGACGCAAACGGCATAAAGACAGCAAAGTGGGTAGGCATTATAACCTCAGAGCTTTCACATCTTGATGAGAAGTGTGACGAAATGGAAAGCAAGCTTGGCTATCCAATGTTTGCCAAGCCTGCAAACTGCGGTTCTTCTGTGGGCGTTTCAAAAGCTAAAAACAGAGATGAACTTAAAGCTGCCATAAAGCTTGCATTTGCTCATGACAGCAAGGTCATTGTAGAAGAAACTATAGTTGGCATGGAGTGCGAGTGTGCGGTAATGGGCAATGACGAGCCTTTTGCTTCAACTGTTGGTGAAGTATGCTCCGCAAATGACGAGTTTTACGATTTTGACGCAAAATATAATGATGCCGCTTCCAAAACGCTTATCCCTGCAAGAATGAGCGAGGAGAGCATTGAAGAAATAAGAAAGACGGCTGTCAAGGCATACAGAGCAATGGGCTGCAGCGGACTTTCAAGAGTAGACTTCTTCCTTATGAAAGACGGCACTGTTATTCTTAACGAGATAAATACTCTCCCAGGTCACACGCCTATAAGTATGTATCCACAGCTTATGCAGTACGAGGGAATGACCCCTGCACAGCAGGAAGATAAGCTTATCAAGCTGGCACTTGATAAGGCGGAGGTTGATTATGAATAACGCCGCCATTGGAGTTTTCGACTCAGGAGTTGGCGGGCTTACCTGTGTGAAAGAGCTTATAAAGCTTCTGCCAAATGAAAATATTGTTTATCTTGGCGACACGGCAAGAGTGCCATACGGCTCAAAAAGCAGAGAGACTATAATGAGCTATGCCAGACAGGATATAGAGTTTCTTAAACAGCATAACGTTAAAATGATACTCGTTGCTTGCGGTACAGTTTCTTCTGTATTGCCTGCAATGGATATAAAGTCAGATATCTCCATAAGCGGAGTTGTTGAGCCTGCTGTAAAGGCCGCCTGCTCTGCTACAAAGAATAACAGGATAGGCGTTATAGCCACAAGTGCGACCATAAAGAGCGGCATTTACGGCAAAGCTATAAGAAGCATTAACCCTAACATTAAGGTGGTCGGCAAGGCTTGTCCTATGTTCGTGCCACTGGTAGAGAATGGCTATACTGCCCCTGATTGCGTGCCTGCAAGGTATATCGCACAGGAGTATCTTGAAATAATGAAAAAAGAAGACGTTGATACGCTTATTCTCGGCTGTACTCACTATCCACACCTCACTGAACTAATTTCAGATATAATGGGCGAGGGTGTAACACTTGTTTCATCAGGTGCAGAGCTTGCGAAATATGCACTCAACTCCCTTTCATACAGCGATGATACGGCTGAAAGAGAAGAGCGTGAGAGCCTTGAGCTTTACTGTACCGACAGCGTTGAGCTGTTTTCTGAGAATGTTGAACGTTTTCTCGGAAACAATATCAATGCACAAATATCAAAATGCAGCCTAAAGCTGTAAACTGGAGGATTTTATTTGACCAGCAAGGAAGTATCAATAAAACTTGTTAGCCGTCAAAGCGACGGTAATACAAAAGAAGAAACAGAGCTTATCTCAGCAGGACTTTACGAAGCAACCGAAAAAGGATATCGCATATCGTATGAGGAGTCTGAGGCAACAGGATTTGAAGGAAGCGTTACAACGCTAGAAACCGAAGGATGCCGCAAGGTGACTATGAACAGAACCGGAACGGTTGAAGCGAATCTTGTTGTTGATATAGGCGAAAAGCAGCATTGCGTTTATGGCACTCCATACGGTGATTTTATGATAGGCATAACCGCTAAAACCATAAGATCAGATCTTGACGAAAACGGTGGAATGCTTTTCTTTCACTATGTTTTAGATGTCAATTCAAGCTATATCGGTGATTTTGAGATAGCTATAGAAGTAAAAGCGGCAAATGTTGTCGCATAATTATATTTGGAAGGACGGAAAAATAATATGACTAATCTCATAAGCGACGCATTTATTCAGGCTAAGGAGCTTGTAATGAAGGCTATGGGCGAGCTTGTTGCAGACGGAACTTTTCCAGCAGAGCCTGTTCCTGCATTTAATACGGAGATACCTGCCGACTCAAAAAACGGTGACGTTTCCACTAATGCCGCAATGGTATGTGCAAGACCTTTCAGAAACAATCCAAGAAAAATAGCAGAAGCTATCGTATCCAAGATAGACCTTAACGGCTCATACTTTGCAAGATGTGAAGTGGCAGGTCCTGGGTTCATCAACTTTTTCTATTCTACTGAATGGTATGCAACTGTAGTTGCCACTGTTTTGGAGCAGAAAGAGAAATACGGTGAAACTGACCTTGGCGCTGGAAAGAGCGTTCTTGTGGAATTTGTTTCTGCAAATCCAACAGGTCCTATGCACATAGGCAACGCAAGAGGCGGAGCTATAGGCGATTGTCTTGCGTCTGTTCTTGAAAAGGCAGGCTATGAGGTAGCAAGAGAGTTCTATATCAATGACGCAGGCAATCAGATAGAGAAGTTCAAGACTTCACTCGAAGTTAGATATCTTCAGATATACAAGCCTGAAACTGAGCTTCCGGAGGACGCTTATAAGGGTCAGGACATAATCGACCATGCAAACGCATTCAATGAGATATACGGCGACAAGTATGTGAACGCTGACAGCGAGGAACGCCGTCAGGCACTTTGCGATTTTGCACTTCCTAAGAATATTCAGAAACTTCATGACGACCTTGGCAAATACAGAATACAGTATGACAAGTGGTTCAACGAAAGCACACTTCATAAGGACGGCTCAGTTCAGAGAGTTATCGAACAGCTCAAAGCAAGCGGTCATACCTATGAAAAAGACGGTGCCCTTTGGTTTAAAACAACAGAGTTCGGTGACGAAAAGGATAGAGTTCTCGTTCGTGAAAACGGTGTGCCAACATATCTTGTGCCTGATATCGCATATCACTACAACAAGCTTGCAGTAAGAAAATTCGATAAGGCTGTAGATATTTTCGGTGCAGACCACCACGGATATATAGCTCGTATCAAAGCTTCTATGACTGCACTTGGCGTTGACGCTGACAGACTTGACATTGTTATCATGCAAATGGTAAACCTTGTCCGTAACGGTGAAAAGTATAAGCTTTCAAAGCGTTCAGGAAAAGCTATCACACTTTCTACTCTTCTTGACGAGATACCGATAGACGCAGCAAGATTTTTCTTCAATCTCCGTGAGCCTAACTCTCACTTCGATTTTGACCTTGACCTTGCTGTATCTCAGACAAGCCAGAATCCAGTTTACTATGTACAGTATGCACACGCAAGAATTTGTTCTGTCCTTAAAAAGATGAACGAAGAGGGCATTGAAGTTAAGATCCTCGACAAGACGGCTCTCAGCGTCCTCACAGCGCCTGAGGAGCAGGAGATGATAAAACTCCTTGCTACTCTGCCGAACGTTATAAACGAGGCTGCAAAGGCTTATGACCCAGCTAAGGTAACAAAGTATGTTATAGACCTTGCTACAATGTATCACAAGTTCTATAACAACTGCCGTATCATGGGAGAAGACGAGAGCGTTATGCAGGCAAGACTTTCACTTTCACTTGCAGTTAAGCAGGTAATAAAGAATATTCTTGATATGCTCAAGATAACTTGTCCAGAGTCTATGTAATAAAATATCAGACCCGACTGTGGAAACTCTACGATCGGGTCGTTTGTTATTTCTGGGTATTTCTTATGTAGTGGAATAGATATTGCTGTGCAATGCCCTCAACACCCTTCACACAAGAGGGAAGTCCGTTCGGATACCACTGTGCAAGCACTCGCTTCACCCACACGTCTTTTGGGAAAGCGTCCGTTTTGTAAAAGCCGAAAAGCAGTGTACAATCAGCAACTTTCGGACCAACACCCTTGATCTTCATAAGCTCGTTTCGTGCATCGTCAAGGGGCATTTCTTTTATCTTTTGGTAGTCTATCTCACCGCTCAAAACCTTTTCAATGGCGTCAACAAGATATTTTGCTCTGAACCCTGAACGCAGATACGCAAGGCTGTCTATAGTTTCATCTGCCATATCTTCGGCAGAAGGGTAGCCGCTATAATGCTCACACAAACGTCCTATAATGCCCTTTATCCTTGGGATATTGTTGTTCTGACTTATTATAAAGGAAGATAACGCCTCCCAACTGTCCTGCCTGAGTATTCTTATGCCGCCTGCAAATGAGCAGGCTTTTGACAGAGTTTCGTTCTCAGAGAAGCGGCGTTTAAGCTCCCCATAATCAGTATTCAGGTCAAAATAATCGATCCAAATGTTTTCAAAGTTCTGCACAGTAGTGTCATGAAGCCTAAACACGCCATTTTCGGGTTCCTCACTTATGGTAAGTTTGTTGTTAAGGAAAGCTCCGCTGTAAGTTTTTTTATCTATCTTCTCCCAGCGAAAAGCCTGTCCGCAATCAAGTGTATCATCTAGTCCAAAATCAGACTGTTTCAGCAAAATGTCACTGCCGCTTTGTGTATAATCCATAAAATTCAGCTCCTATTTATCATAAAATCATCGAATCTACTTGCAAAATTCTACAAAAAATATTATACTATAAATATTAGTATTTTTCAAGCGGATAAAATAAACATATCTAAGAAAGGATAGATCATATGAGAGAAAGCATTCTGACAATACCTGTCACAGATATATTTGAGCCGAAATGCGGCTGTCCAATATGCCGCCTGCGTGATACGTTGGAGCAGAGAACTGTTGAGTACATAATGGGAGCGGCTATGATGGAGCCAGACGTGCGTATTGAGACCAATAAGCTCGGTTTCTGCAAAACACATTTTGAACAGATGAGAGCCTGCAAAAATAGACTGTCACTTGCGCTTATGCTTCAATCACATTTGCAGGATATGCAAAAGCATATTTTCACACGAAAGAAAATGTTTGAGGGCAAGACAGCAAAGCAAAAGAAAGTCAGCGCAGTAAATAACGAATGTTTTGTATGCAGCAAGGTGGATTGGGGAATGTCAAGGATACTCGTTACGCTGTTTGAGATGTATGTTCAACAGCGTGATTTCAGAGATCTTTTTGCTCAGCAGGAAATGCTTTGTCTGCCGCACTATGACCTTTTAGTGTCTATGTGTACTGAAAATATGGATAAGAAATATCAGAAGCAGTTTATTGACGCTTGCGGCGAGCTGACAAGCAAATATCTTGACACTCTTGAAGCGGACGTATCACACTACTGCAAGATGTATGACTACCGTAACACAGGAGCAAATGCCGATTGGGGAAACTCAAAAGACTCCATAGAGCGTGCTATAAAATTTCTTACCACAAGATAAGAAATTTTCGTTACTTTTCGTTACAATGGTTACAGCTTAGATTTTATGCATAAGATTGTAAAAGTACAATTATATGTACAGAAGATCAGCTTATATCATTTAATAGGTCATTGTTCTTTGATCGGGTCATTTTTTTGTACTTTGAATCTAGCATTGTAAATTTATTCTCAAACAAATTCAAAAATTATGTAAAGTGCGGTTATTCCACTGCTAACAAATAACCTTCAACAAACAAGTTTGTATGTTAATATATTCGTAACATTCTCGTGTGTATTTGTTCCCAAAAGTTAGCGTTTTTTCGCTTAAATGGTCGATTTTCGTTATAATATGAAGTTTTCAACAGCCTGCAAATACCGATAAAACCATGAGTTTTCAACGTTTTCAACATGGTTTTCAACAGAAAATGCCCCTACGAATGTTGAAAACTTTTCATATTCAACATTTTTGCGTTGAAATGTTGAATATTGCACTTTTTAAATGCCAACAATCAGTAATATAATCAAGTAATTGGTATTCAGAGGAGTTGACCGTCATGCTCAAAGGAATTAATAAACAAATCATCGAAATAAAGTGTACAGAAAATGAATGTTTTGGTAAGATTCTATTATTTGTAAACGCAAATAAAAATCATCTACACCCTGATATTTTAAGAAAAAATGCTGTTGATATCGCAAGTGCGATAACGGGGGACAAAATGTTTTCGACAAACAGAAAATTCAACTTTGCGGCTGTGATATCAACTATAATGGGTGTGGCATTGCTTGTTCTGCTGCTTATCGCATTGTGTATGTGATAAGCATAAATATCATTGATAAAATTTGTGTAAATCGTCGAAAGTCTATATAAAAAGCCTGTTTACTATTGGCATTATGTTTTTTTTGTGGTATAATTACGAGTAGTATATTTTTTTGAAAAGGAAAATTCAATGAGTAATTATCAAGATAAAAATAATAATTTAGACGAAGAAAATGAACTGCAGCTTATAATTGGCAGAAACCCTGTTATCGAGGCTTTAAAAGCAAATAAGCTGATCGACACTATCTATATTAACCCTGAGGCTAAAGGCTCTATAACACTTATTTGTAGACTTGCAAAGGAAAAAGGCATAAATATCAAGCGTGTTACCGAAACAAAACTCAACAATATGAGCAGGGGAGCTTCACATCAGGGTGTTATTGCTATGGGTGCGTGTGCGGAGTATGTGTCTCCGGAGGATATTCTCAGCATCGCAAATGAAAAGGGAGAGGATCCTTTCATTATCATTTGCGATGAGATAGAAGATCCGCATAATCTTGGTGCAATAATCAGAACGGCTGAGGCGGCAGGTGCTCACGGCGTTATCATTCCAAAGAGAAGAAGTGCATCATTGAACGCAACTGTTTTCAAAACGTCCGCAGGTGCAGCAAGCTGGTTGCCTGCTGCAAGAGTTTCAAATCTTGCAGCAACTATTGATATGCTTAAAGAAAACGGTGTGTGGATATACGGAACTGACGGCGAGGGTCAGAGCTATACTGAAGTTAAGCTAACTGGTCCTATAGGCTGATAGTCGGCTCTGAGGGCTTCGGCATGGGACGTTTAATAAAAGATAAATGTGATTTTTTGCTTAGTTTGCCTATGGCAGGCAAAGTCAATTCTTTGAATGCTTCCGTTGCGGCGGGCATTTTTATGTATGAAGCCGTAAGACAGAGAAATCTATAAGGAACAGGGAGGTTAAAGCTTTGGCTGATAAATTCTCAATAGACGATATAATTTCAGAATACAGCGAAAAAGTTGAAAACGATTTAAAGACTGACGAGTCACAGGAAAACGATGAAATTTTAAATGAAGATACTAATATTGATGAGAGTATTGAAAAAGATAATGATACCAGCGATATAGATAGTGACGGCTATGATCCAATAAAAGCAACAGATTTTGATGATGAATTGGCATCAGATCATACGAACGAAAAAAAACGTAACGAGGAAAATGCTGCACTTATAAATAATCTCACCAAACATAAAAAAGGCAAGGCTGCAAAGCAGAGCATTCCGCCTGTGAACAGGGCAAGCCTTAAAGATATCAAAATGGGACTGACGGGAAAAATAATTCCGAAAACAGAGGAGTTTGACAAGGCACTTATCCCTGATGACGCCACCTATGAGGAAAAATCCTCTATATTATCACAGCACAGAAAGAAGAAAGTTGACAGCTTTGTTCTTAAAACTGACGAGCAGGAAAGCGAGCCTGACAGTAATGATACAAACGATAAAGACAAGGCAGGGCAGACGGAGTTTAAGAAGTTTGATGACGCCGAAAAGGTCTTTGGCTCTATCCGTCATGTGAAGAGCAACCTTGTTCTAAGGCTTTGTGTACTTCTGTTTACAGGCATTTTCAGCACATTCATCACGGTTGCAAATGACTTGGAACTGCCTCTTATAAAGACATTTGACAGAACGATAACCCCTGCGGCATATCTGTTTGCAAACACTATTTTGGGTCTTATTTCTATAGCGGTGTGCTATAACGTGCTTCTTGCAGGAATGAAAAGCCTATTTAAAAAAGAGGCAGATAATGATACAATAGCAGCGATAGGTATTTTTATTACAGTCATTGCAGGAATAATAAATCTATTTGACCCTGAGTCTATTCGTGACAGTGTTTACCATGTTTACATATCCGTTGCAATCGTGGGTCTGATATTCAATACTCTTGGAAAACTTATGGTGGTAAAACGTACTGAGCGTAATTTTAGGTACGTTGCAGGAGATTTTGAGAGATATGCAGTTACATCCGTTGAAGATGAGGAAATAGCAGAAAACTTCACAAGAGGCGCTGTTGCAGAGCCAAAGATAGCAGCTATGCGCAAAACCGAGTTTGTGGACGATTTTATGAAGAACAGCTACACTTCTGATATCTCAGATGAGTATTCAAAGAAAATAAGTCCTTATATCCTCATTGCAGGCGTTGTTATAGCACTTTTGTCACTTATATTTGATAAGGGTGCGTCAAACATGAAAGAACGTTTGTTCATAGCACTTGCGGCTTTCTCAGGCACTGTTACCATGTGTTCTTCGTTTGCGGTAATGCTTATAGTAAATGTACCTCTGGCAAGAGCTACAAAGAAGTATTTGCAGTATTCAGCGGTAATGCTGGGATATTCTTCTGTTGATGAATTTGCTGACACAAATTCACTTCTTGTTGACGCTGAACAGCTTTTCCCTAAAGGAAGCATTGAGCTTGCAAACCTTAAGCTTCTCTCAGCTATTTCTATTGAAGACTGCATTTTAATGGCGGCAAGCCTTAGCTGTCAATCGGGAAGTGTTCTTAAGTCTACATTCTACAAAATGCTCAGAGGCAAGACTGAGTTGCTTTATCCTGTTGAAAGCTACATTTATGAGGACGGTCTTGGACTTTCGGGCTGGATAGAAAACAAACGTGTACTTCTTGGTACAAGAGAGCTCATGGAAAACCACTCTATTGACGGTCTGCCGTCAGAAGCAAAAGAGAAGGAGTATACAAATGGGAATGTTGCTGTCTATCTTTCTATTTCTGGAATAACAGCAGCAATGTTCGTTATTCAGGTATCGCCTAATCTGTCCGTTACACGTTGGCTTCAGGAACTTGAACTTGAAGGTATCACAACAGTAATAAGAACAGTTGACGGCTTCCTTTCACAGCGTTTTCTCTCTGATCTCTTTGATATTGAGAGCGACAGCGTTAAGCTTCTCAGCTTCAGATATCACAAGGATTACGAAAGCGAAACCGAGTACGTTCCACGTCAGGCTTCATCAATGCTTTGCAGCGGACATTTTCCGTCATTTGCAATGCTTGTGATAGGTGCAAAAAGGCTCAAATTTACCGCAGAACTTGGTGCGTCAGTGATGTATGGTGCAACGATACTTGCGGCGCTCATAGCCTTATAATGATGCTGGCAGGTTCGTTTGTTCAGCTTACTCCAACGTTAGTTATCGTCTACAATCTCATTGTAACGGGCGTAGCGTTGCTTATACAGCACATCAAAAAACTATAAAAATAAAACCTCGGCCTGTAGTGATACAAACCGAGGTTATTTTTTACTTATTGCTTATTGTCCAATCTATTGGCTGAATATTGTTACTTACAAGGAAATCGTTAACCTTAGAAAAATGCCTGCATCCGAAAAAACCATTATACGCAGACAATGGAGATGGATGAGCTGCCTTGAATACTGCATGAATAGGGTTCGTTATAAGTGGTGCCTTAGCCTTAGCATTGCCACCCCAAAGGATAAACGCAGTAGGCACATTACGCTCATTAAGCTTTTTTATTACAGCGTCAGTAAGCTGCTCCCAACCTTTACCCTTATGAGAATTAGGCTGACCCTGACAAACAGTAAGAACAGTGTTCATCATCAGTACGCCCTGCTTAGCCCAATCGGTAAGTTCGCCATTATTAGGTATAGGGATACCAAGATCAGCGTTAAGTTCTTTGAAAATATTCTGCAAAGACGGTGGTGGATTCACACCAGCTTTAACGGAAAAACAAAGACCATGAGCCTGTCCCGGACCATGGTAAGGATCCTGTCCAATGATAACAGCCTTGACGTTTTCATAAGGCGTGTACTTCAATGAATTGAAGATATCATGCATATCAGGATAAACAGTGAAGTGTGAATATTCGTATTTCAAAAATTCACGGAGTTTCAAATAATATTCCTTTTTAAACTCATCAGCCAGAATATCGTCCCAGCTATTTCCGATATGCACCATTATACAGCACTAATGACAGTTCCAACGATCAGACCGAGTATAAGTGCGGCAACCAAAGCGAGAACGAGTATTCTCATGACCATAGGTTTCTTGTCGTTCATTAACTATCGTTCCTTTCATAAAATATACTACTATAATTTTATCATATTTTCGCTGTAAAATCAACTGTTTGGAGGAAATTTATAAAATAATTGTTTTCTATACTAATCATCAATTTCTTCAAACCTGATTTTATTTTGCACATTCTGATATATTTCTCA
>NZ_QTYG01000070.1:0-10357 GCF_003462045.1 Ruminococcus sp. AM31-15AC
TATTTTAAATTTAAAAGATTTTTAAATCTTAACAATCCAGAGACATTAAATGAAAAAATTCTATGGTTGAAGTTTAATACGTATTGGAAAAATCCATTGATTAAACAGTGTGCCGATAAATATCGTGTAAGAGAATATCTAGAGGAAAAAGGGTATGGTGATTTGCTTAATCCAATAATTGGAGTTTATGACGATGTTGAAAAAATAGATTGGGATTCTCTTCCGCAAAAGTTTGCAATTAAATTTAATGTTGGATGTGGAAAAAATATAATTGTAAAAGATAAAATGGAAATAGATATTCCACAAATAAAGAAGGAAATTCAAGGATGGTTCGGATTAAATTATTGGCAAGCATATTCTGAAATGCAGTATAAAGATGTTAAACCTTATGTTATTATTGAAAAGTATTTAGCTAGTAGTGATGGAGAACTTCCGGAAGATTATAAGTTTTTTTGCATGAATGGGAAGTGTGTTACGGTTATGATTTGTAAAGACCGTGTAATCGGAGAAAGAGCAAGATATTTCTTTTTAGATCGAGAATGGAACTTATTGCCATACACACAAGAAGCACTTGACTCACCAAATGAATATATTCCAAAACCAGAAAAAGCTTTTGAAGCTATGCAAATGGCAGAAAAATTGGCTAAGGAATTTCCATTTGTACGAGTTGATTTTTATATAGTGAATAATCAAATATATTTCGGCGAATTGACATTTACACCAGCAGCTGGGATGGATGTTGAATTAATGCTTACACCGCCTGGTGAAAATAAAGATGTTGATACTATCTTGGGAGAGAAACTAGTATTGTAACAATTCCTAAAACATATATATTTGGAATGTGCAGTTTAAGTCATAATGTATTCTTACATAACTACAGCAGGTGAGAGATGTTTTTATAGTTACTGAAAGAATAACATTAGATTTATTTGAAAACGGTGGTTTTCAAGAGCGTCAAAGTAAATTAAAAAGCTAAAAGCAAATACTGAAAAATTAAGAAAAATAGAGAAAGTCATTCGTTAGTTCGAGAAGGACTATTGGATTTATTGTAACAGGGAGGATAAAAAATGTCTTTATTTACAGGAAAAACATTAATGATTACAGGAGGCACGGGATCATTTGGAAACGCAGTATTAAACAGATTTCTGGAAACAGATATCGGAGAGATCAGAATATTTTCGAGAGACGAAAAAAAGCAGGACGATATGCGTCATGAGTATCAGGCGAAAATGCCTGAGGTAGCGGATAAGATCAAGTTCTACATAGGCGACGTAAGGAATTTGCAGTCCTGTAAGGACGCTATGCATGGCGTAGATTACATATTCCATGCGGCAGCACTCAAGCAGGTCCCATCTTGTGAGTTTTTCCCAATGGAAGCCGTAAAAACTAATATTATCGGTACGGATAACGTCCTGACAGCAGCTATCGAGGAGGGCGTTGAAGCAGTAATATGCCTTTCAACTGATAAAGCAGCCTACCCTATCAATGCCATGGGTAAGTCAAAATCTCTTGAAGAAAGCGTCGCTATCGCTAAAAGCAGATATAGCGGAAAAACTAAAATCTGCTGTACTCGTTATGGTAACGTAATGTGCTCCCGTGGATCTGTTATCCCTCTGTGGATCGATCAGATCAAAGCAGGCAACCCTATTACTGTAACAGAGCCTAATATGACTCGTTTCATTATGTCACTTGAAGAAGCTGTCGACCTTGTACTCTATGCTTTCGAGAACGGTGAAAACGGCGACCTGCTTATCATGAAAGCCCCCGCTTGCTCTATCGGTCTTCAGGCTGAAGCCGTTACTGAAATGTTTGGCGGCAAAAAAGAGGATATCAAAGTCATTGGTATCCGCCATGGCGAGAAAATGTACGAAACACTTCTTACCAATGAGGAGTGCGCAAAGGCTATCGACCTTGGCGGCTTCTATCGTGTCCCTGCCGATAATAGAGGCTTGAACTATGATAAGTTCTTTAGAGACGGCGATGCAGACAGAAATACTCTTACTGAGTTCAATAGTAATAATACAAAGCTCCTTAATAAGGAAGAAATAAAGGAAAAAATGCTTAAGCTTGCATATATCCAGGAGAGATTGGCTGAGGATTGATATGTCAAAGAAGTTGGTTATCCTCGGTGCGGGCGGATATGCAAATACTGTAAAGGACGTTTCTGAACAGCTGGGCTATGATGTGATAGCTATGCTGGACGATAGATTTGCCGACCGCACGCTTGATTCTTTTACTAAATATATTGCTGACGATACGGAATTTATTCCTGCCTTTGGAAATAACGAGTTTCGCTTGTCTTGGTGCGATAAAATAACTAGAGCAGACGGCAGACTTGCCACTTTTGTGCATCCTACAGCTTATGTAAGTCCTACCGCTTCTGTCGAAAATGGCGTTGTGGTGCTTCCGAAAGCTGTTATCAATACAGATGTGACAGTGAAACGTGGCTGTATCATCAATCTGGGCGCTATCGTGGACCATGGCTGTGTGATCGAACAAGGCTGTCATATCTGCCTTGGAGCAATAGTAAAAGGCGAAAATAGGATCGCAGCGTTGAGTAAGATAGAAGCCGGAGAAGTTGTGCAGCTTAGACAGTATCCTGTGAATAAATGATTTTACCAAAGGTCGTGTCTGACCTCGGGAGGAAAGTATATGGAACATAATTTTAAATGGAAAAATGACGGCAGAACAAAGGTAATGATCGGCTGCGGCACCCGCCCTGAGATCATTCGCCTGGCGGCTGTAATAAGAAGATGCCGTGAGTATTTTGATACCTGCGTTGTGTATTACAATCAGAACTGGGACCGTAACCTCAGTACAGTTTTCTGGGAGGATTTCGAGCTGAAAAACACTTTCGGCGAGTTCGGTCCTGATATTCTTGTTCCTGTAGTAGGGGATAATCTGGGCGTTACCTGCGGAAATATTCTCGGCAGAAGCTATGAACTGCTTTCAGAATTGCAGCCTGACGCATATCTTGTCCTTGGAGATACAAACAGCTGTCTGTCAGCTATCTCCGCTAAAAGACTTCATATCCCGCTTTTCCATATGGAAGCAGGAAACAGATGTAAGGATGAGTGCCTCCCGGAGGAAACAAACAGAAGAATAGTCGACGTTATCTCTGACGTAAATCTTTGCTATTCCGAGTTTGCAAGAAAGTATCTCGCTGATACCGGACTTCCAAAGGAAAGAACATATATGACAGGCTCGCCTATGGCGGAAGTCCTTCGTGGTAATCTGGATAAAATTCAGGCTTCTGACGTTCTTGAACGTATGGGTCTTGAAAAGGATAAGTATATTCTTCTTTCTGCACACAGAGAGGAGAATATCGACACAGAAAAGAACTTTACAAGTCTGTTTACTGCAATAAACGCACTGGCTGAAAAGTACGATATGCCAATATTGTATTCCTGCCACCCGCGTTCAAAGCATAGACTTGAAAAGAGCGGCTTTAAGCTCGACCCTAGAGTAAGAGTAAACGAGCCGCTGGGATTCAATGACTATAACTGTTTGCAGATGAATGCCCTTGCTATCGTTTCAGACTCAGGTACACTTCCTGAGGAGAGCAGCTTCTATCTTTCAATAGGTCACCCTATCGCAGCAGTTTGTATCCGTACTTCTACCGAGCGCCCTGAAGCACTTGAAGCAGGGGACTTTATCCTTGCAGGAATTACAACAAAAGAGCTGCTCAATGCTACAGATATGGCTATCGAAATGAAGCAGAAAGGCGTTCTCGGCAAGCCGTGTCCTGACTATGTGGACGAAACAGTATCAATGAAAGTCGTAAGGATCATTCAGGGATATGTTAATGTAGTCAACAAAATGGTCTGGAGAAAAGATCAGTAAGGAACGTGAAAATATGAAGATATTGGTTACAGGCGCAAAGGGCATGGTTGGAACAGCCCTTGTGAATAATCTGAAAAATATCAGAGATAACAAAAATCGAACAAGACCGAATATTTCTGTTGAAGAAATATATGAGTATGATATAGATTCCACAAAGGAACAGCTTGACGAGTATTGCAAGGAAGCAGACTTTGTTTTCAACCTTGCAGGGGTAAACCGTCCTGAGAATACCGAGGATTTCATGAAAGGCAACTTTGGTTTTGCGTCACAGCTTCTTGATACTCTGAAAAAGTATGATAACAAGGCATCTATCATGCTCTCGTCTTCCATACAGGCAACGCTCATAGGACGATATGACGGAGAATATGGCAGAAGCAAGCTCGCGGGTGAAGAGCTTTTCCGGAAATATGCCGCAGAAACAGGAGCAAAGGTCGCAATATATAGGTTTCCTAACCTTATGGGCCATTCAAGACCAAAGTACAATTCATTTGTATCAACACTTTGCTACTGCGTGGCTAATGACGAGCCGTATTCCATAAACGACAGAGCAAGTGAGCTGGAGCTTCTTTACATTGATGACCTTGTTGAAGGTATGTTTGATCTTCTTGAGGGCAAGGAAAAGCATTGCGAGTTTGACGGCGTAATGCCTGTCGCAAATGATAGGGGCAGATATTGTTATGTGCCTGTTACTCATAAGGTAACTTTGGGCGAGGTGGTAGATCTCCTTGAAAAATTTAAGCAGCAGCCTAAGACCCTGCTTATGCCTAAAATGCCAAAGGGCTCTTTTGCCAAGAAACTGTATAGTTTGTATCTGACTTATCTTCCTGCAGATAAATTCAAATATGCTCTGAAAATGAATGTAGATAACAGAGGCAGTTTTACTGAGCTTGTTCATACAGAGGATTGCGGACAGGTAAGTATAAATATAAGCAAGGCGGGCATCACAAAGGGTCAGCATTGGCACAACTCAAAATGGGAGCTTTTCATAGTTGTCCACGGTCATGGTCTGATACAGGAGCGTAACATAAACACAGGAGAGAAAGTTGAGTTTGAGGTCAGTGGAGATAAGATCGAGGCTATCCACATGATACCTGGCTGGACCCATAACATTATCAATCTCAGTGATACTGAGGATCTTGTTACTGTTATGACCTGCAATGAGATATTTGATCCAAGTCACCCTGATACTTTTGGGGAGCCTGTGTAATGTCAGAATATATAAAATCCCTCCGCCAGCACCTAGGCCACACCCCACTCTTGCAGGTGGGAGCAAGCGTAATAGTAATAAACGAAGCAGGTCAAATGCTCATGCAGCAGAGAACAGACTGCGGAAGCTGGGGATATGCAGGCGGCTCGGTGGAGCTTGGTGAGTCTGTTGAGCAAACAGCCGAAAGAGAGCTTTTTGAGGAAACAGGTCTTAAAGCAAAAAAGCTCGAACTGCTTGGAGTCTATTCAGGTGAAAAAATGCAGTATACTTATCCAAATGGCGATAAGGTGTCAAACGTTGATATCGTCTACACCTGCCACGAGTATACAGGCGAGCTTAAAATGCAGGCTTCTGAGGTGTCGCAGCTTAGATTTATTGATATCTGCGACCTGCCCGAGGATATTTTTCCTCCCAATAGACCTGCTATAGAAGATTACATCAACAAAAATAAAACTTAAAGGAGACACTGTTATGTGCGGAATTGTTGGATTTACTGGAAATAACGAGGCAGCCCCGATCCTTTTGGACGGCCTGTCTAAGCTTGAGTATAGAGGCTATGACTCTGCCGGTATCGCTGTAAGAAACGGTGACGCAGAGCCTGAGATCGTAAAGGCCAAAGGTAAGCTGAAAGTCCTAAAGGAAATGACTAACGACGGAAAAGCTGTAAAAGGCGCCTGCGGTATAGGCCATACCCGTTGGGCTACCCATGGCGAGCCGTCAACTGTAAACGCCCACCCTCATTGCAGCGACGATGAAAATGTTATCGCCGTACATAACGGTATTATCGAAAACTATCAGGAGCTTCGTGAAAAGCTTATCAAAAAAGGATATACCTTTAAGTCTGAAACTGATACCGAGGTTGCCGTAAAGCTTATCGACTATTATTACAAAAAGTACCTGGGTACTCCTGTTGACGCTCTTAATCACGCCCTCGTCCGTATCCGTGGCTCTTATGCCCTCGCTGTTATGTTCAAGGACTATCCCGGTGAGATATATGCTGCAAGAAAAGACAGCCCTATGATAATAGGAGTAACAGGCGGTGAAAGCTACCTTGCCTCTGACGTTCCTGCAATTCTTAAGTATACAAGAAATGTCTACTATATAGGCAATATGGAGCTTGCAAAACTTACAAAGGGCGCAGTTACTTTCTACAACCTCGATGGCGAAGAAATACAGAAAGAAATGAAAACTATCGAGTGGGACGCAGAAGCTGCAGAAAAAAGCGGCTATGAGCATTTTATGCTCAAAGAAATACACGAACAGCCAAAGGTGATAAAGGATACTATCAATTCTGTACTTACAGATGGAAATATAAGCTTTGAAAGCGTCGGACTTTCTGACGAGGATATGAAAAATATCCAGCAGGTGTATATCGTTGCCTGCGGTTCTGCCTACCATGTGGGTATGGTGGCTCAGTATGTTATCGAAGAGCTGACTTCACTATCTGTCCGTGTGGAGCTTGCTTCTGAGTTCAGATACAGACAAATGAAGCTTGCAAAAAATAGCCTCGCTATCATCATAAGCCAGTCGGGTGAAACTGCCGACAGCCTCGCAGCATTAAGACTTTGTAAGGATAAAGGAGTAAGAACTCTCGGTATCGTAAATGTGGTTGGCTCATCGATCGCAAGAGAAGCCGATAATGTCTTCTATACCCTCGCAGGCCCTGAAATATCTGTCGCAACAACTAAAGCCTATAGCTGTCAGCTCGTTGCCGCATATCTCCTTGCAATGCAGTTTGCAAAAGCAAGAGGGGAGATATCCGACGAAAGATTTGCTCAACTCGTTGAGGAGATCAATACTATCCCTGAAAAGATAGAGAAAATTCTCGAGGATAAGGAGCGCTTGCAGTGGTTTGCTTCAAAGGTAGTGAATATAAAGGACGCATTCTTTATCGGCAGAGGTATCGACTATGCAGTAGGCATGGAGGGAAGCCTTAAACTCAAAGAAATAAGCTATATCCATTCCGAAGCCTATGCGGCAGGTGAGCTTAAACATGGCCCTATCAGCCTTATCGAGGACGGAACTGTCGTGTTCAGCGTGGTAACACAGTCTGCACTTTATGAAAAGACCATAAGCAATATGGTCGAGGTAAAAAGCCGTGGAGCAAAGCTTTTCGGACTTACTACCTACGGGAATTATGCTATGGAGGACGTTGCTGACTTCACAGTTTATACTCCAAGGATAGATAATCTTTTTGCGGCAAGCCTTTCAGTAGTACCGCTTCAGCTTTTGTCATATTATGTATCAGTAGGAAAGGGCTATGACGTTGATAAGCCGAGAAATCTTGCAAAGAGCGTTACGGTGGAGTAAAAAGAGAAAAATACTTACATCGCTGTTTGCGGTGTACATCTTTGCCGTCCTCTGGCTCACACTCATAGACAGACAGTGGGGCAAGCGTCAGGCTGAGCTTGTGCCCTTCTGGGAGGTGCGAAACCTTTTTGAGAACATAAGCATCAAGTATCTGTGGGATTTTTGGCTGGTACAGATATTCGGCAACATTGCAATGTTTATCCCCTTGGGTGTTTTGTTGCCATATCTTTTAAACGTCACGAAGTTCAAAAGCGTTTTCCTTATGTCCCTTGCTTTTTCGGCAGGTATTGAGATAACGCAGTATATCACAGGCAGAGGGCTTTGTGAATTTGATGATGTTTTCAACAACACTCTTGGGGCTTGCGTGGGGTTCACATCTTGGCGTTTAAAGATGAGATACAATAAAAAATACAAGAAGGAGCAAAGTCCGTGGTGAATGGGCTTTGCTCTAAGGCAATATATTTTAGTATTGCCTTTTTGCAAGCATAGTACAATGGTCAGTATACAAGCTTCCCAAGCTTGGGATGCGGGTTCGATTCCCGTTGCTTGCTCCAAATGGCTGAGCAGACGTTTTGCCACGTCTGCTTTTTCTGTATTCGGTTATTGATTTTTTACAGATTTTATAGTATAATTAGGATTGTAAAAATAATTGCTATCAATAACTTGGTTGGACTTTAGCACGTTCACTTCGTGCAGGCGATGTTCTTGTACTTTCAAATGGTGAACTTGTAACAGTTGAATGGGTTCAGCACGAGATTCTCGAATCACCTATCAAGGTTTATAACTTTGAGGTTGAAGATTTTCATACTTACTTTGTGGGCGAAAATGGGATTTTTGTTCACAATGGGTGTGGAGATGAAATTCCATGGTCTTCAAAAGAAGTAAAATCTGGTGCTGAAGATTTAGAAAAAGGTGCTTTATCAGTAACAGTTACAAATCGCTCTCAGGCAGAAGAGTTATTCTTGGGAATGTATCAAGGTGATGGATATGTCAATACATCTGGTTGGTCATCTAAAGAGGTATCTAATTTTTACGGCAGTAGAGGAGGTACATATCATTGGGATGATACTTTTGACAGCAATGGAGTATTGCAGTTCCATAGTGATAAGAATCCAGATAGTAAAACTCCTCATTTGCAAATACACCCTGAACGTGGAAAAGTTATAAGAATCTTCTTTGGAGCGTGACAGGTATGGATGCAAAAATGTATTTATTTTCTGGTGTTACAATGTCAGCAGAACTTGAAGCAAATGCTAAAACTGAAAGACGATTTATTACGGTTGGTGGGTATATTGATATAGGTGGTAGAACCTTTTCAATATCAAATTACAGAAAGAAATATCCAATTAATAAAGAAGATATAAAATTCTATTTTCATATATATTCTATTCCAAATTATTTTATAGATGATGATTTGGACGTTCATGAAAATGATTGCATTGAATATATTTATGTGGGAGATATTAATGGTTATGAGAATTTAGAGTGTGAAATCAAAAAGCACATTCCACAATTTGATGTTGATAGTTTAATTCCTATGTGGAAAACAGATGCTCCTATATAAGTAGTTTTAATAGTATAACGGCGAACTCGGCGTAGCTACGGACAGCAACGGTTTGTACTACATGAGGGCGAGGTATTACAACCCCGAGATCAAGCGTTTTATCAATTAGGACGTTATGACGGGTTCGATAACCGACACCCCGACTTTGAACAGGTACGCATATGTCAACGGCAATCCGATAAGCCTGAACGACCCGTTCGGACTAAGTCCGTTTCTTAACTGGCTTGACGGAATTACAGGTCATGATGTTCTTGACCTGTTGGGCATGATCCCGGGCGTTGGCTTTGTATTTGACGGAATCAATGCAGCTTGGTATGTTGCCGAGGGCGACTATTTTAACGCAGCTTGCAGTTTAGTGTCAGCACTTCCGGGAGTGGGCGACGCAGTCGGAGTTTTTGCAAAGGGCGGCAAGGCTTGTAAGATAGTAGGTGCATTCCATAAAGCGGGCGCAGCTGGAAATATGCTTATAGGCACATATACGTTCGGAAATATAGCAGAGAAGTATATAACAGGCGAAGCAAGCTTTACATGGGACGAAATAAAGGGCGACTTGTTTACAGTTGCAATGACAGGTTCATCAATGTGGGGGTCTGCAAAGGACTTCGGAACTTCGTATTGCTTCGTTGCGGGTACGCTTGTTACAACCGAGGATGGACATAAGCCTATTGAAGAAATTCAGGTTGGAGATAAGGTTCTGTCTGAGGACGAATTGACAGGTGAAGTAGCGCTAAAGGAGGTATATGCTACTTCAGTAAGTGAAACTGACGAATTCTATCATATCCATGTAAATGGAGAAGAAATAGTAGCTACAGGTACACACCCATTCTATGTTTATAAATTCGGTTGGACTACAGCTCGAGCATTGCGTGCCGGCGATGTACTGGTTCTCTCAAACGGCGAATTAGTAACAGTCGAGTGGATTGATCATGAGATTCTTGAATCACCGATAAATGTATACAACTTTGAGGTTGAAGATTTCCATACATATTTTGTTGGTAAAAGCGGTATTCTTGTTCATAATGGTAAGAAGTGTACGCCATCAGGAAGTTCACAAAATTCAGATGATGTACCGAGAGTTTATCATCCTAGCGATAAGCATGTGCCAGGACATGGTTGGGGTAGTGATAATCCGATTCCGGACATGCAAACAGGTCAACATTTACTTGATACTGCGTACTCATCGTCATCAAATAAACAATTATATAATATATACGATGATCAAATAATTAAGTTCCAGCCTGATACCGCTACAGGGTGGCATGCTTATGCGGTCACTAATACAGCTAAAGAGGTGCCAACAGATGTTTTAAAAAATATGTTAAATGACGATTTGATATCAAAGCCTCAATATAAAAAGTTTTTAAAGAACAAATAGATACCTAATATAAACTGTTGTTTGAAGTTTGTATGTGTTTTTATGATTATTTATGATT
>NZ_QTYG01000071.1:0-9725 GCF_003462045.1 Ruminococcus sp. AM31-15AC
ACATTGCAAATGTTTTGTCCATGGACAAAAATGAGATTGAGGACAATACGATCGTTATTTCCGAAAATGGTGTATCGAGAGAGTATATCATTGAGCAAAAACGAGATAACATTGTTAATGTTGTTGACAAAGAGAGCGGTGAGTACGCAGTTGAAGTTGACCTAGAAAATAGGGTAGCGGTCAAGTTTATTTCCTCTTTTTCAGATAATCAAAAAAATCAGTTCTTTGAATATTTCAAAGACTATGACGCTGTATATAACAAAGAAAGCTTTATACAGTCAACGGCAAAAGCACTTCTTCTCGGAGCTGAAACGGATGATGATTATGTCATTATAAAGCATATTGAAATGATTGATAATGACCCTGATAACATCAAGGTTGTTGATGATAACGGCTCTGAAAAATCATTTGCAGAACAGGTTGATGAAGCTTTAGGCGGAGTATTGCCATTCTATACAAGCTTAAAAGTATGTGACACTCCACAAATCTTGCTTGATGTTGGCTGTGAACAGCTGCCTATGCTGTATACACAAAAGCATTTGAAAAATGCAATTTTACCGCCTGATGAAAAAAATCATCGGCATGGTCTTGAAATTGAGCAGATAAAAAGATTACCAGAACTTCTCTCGCACCCTGTAATGATTATTGATTCTCCAAATCGTAAAGACAGTATCATTGTTGTAACATCAGAAGTTGACAAGAGTGATAATCCGATAATTGCGAGCATAAAGCCAAATGGCGAGGGTAGATATGAAGTTGAAAATGTCAGCTCTAATTTCATTACAAGTGTGTATGGGAGAAATAATTTTTCTGAGTATTTTAGGAGAATAGTTCAATCTGATAATCTCCTTTTTTGTGACAAACAAAAAAGCCAAGCAATGTTTGAGAGATGGGGAGAACAATACTCCGAATTAACAAACAATCTTGACTTCAATATTATTATACACCAAAGTCGCAATATTGTCAAGGGTATGCAGCAGGAAAATAATGCAGAACAACTCTCTTTCTTTGAAAATTCGACATTGGAAGATACGGAAGTTGAGATACCTTTTGCAGTTGGTGATGAAATAGATTATGGCGAACGCCATTACACGATTTCAAAAATCGACAAAGAGAAAAATACAGTTACGCTCCTTGACTATAATACAGGTTGGTATCCTATTTCTCATGATGAGGACCTGTCAATGGTCATTGCCGAGTTTGAAGCGGTGAGAGAAAAGGAGATAGTTGAGTCTGAAGCATTGGCAACTAAGCCTAACAACTTTGTTAAAATAGATGATGAAGGCTCGTTCAATAACGGCTCTTCATCTGAAAATTTTGTTATCACTGACGAACAGCTAGGCGTTGGAGGTCCAAAGCAGAAATTCAATAGAAACGTGACAGCTATTCAGCTTCTAAAAAAGATTGAAGAAGAAAATCGCAACATAACCAAAGATGAACAGCAAGTGCTGTCGGAGTATGTTGGTTGGGGCGGTATCCCTGAAGCGTTTGATAAAAATAATAGCTCGTGGTCGCAGGAGTATGAACAACTGAAAAATCTTCTTACGGGAGAAGAATATCAAAATGCCATAGGCTCGGTGCTAAATGCCCACTATACACAGCCTGTTGTTATCAACGCAATGTATACAGCGTTGTCAGAGCTTGGCTTTAGTGGCGGTAAAATACTTGAGCCAGCCGCAGGCGTTGGAAACTTTATCGGCTGTGCGCCTGAGAATATTGCAGATAGGTCATTCTTTACTGCGGTGGAGATAGACAGCATATCAGGCAGGATTGCAAAACAGCTCTACCCTGAGTCAGAAGTTCAGGTGTGTGGCTATGAAAACGCAAAGCTCAGAGCAGGCACGTTCGATGTGGCAGTCGGCAATGTTCCTTTCGGTGATTATAGTGTAATCGATAAGAAGTATAATCGTGACCATGCTATGATACACGATTATTTCTTCCTAAAAACGCTTGAAATGGTCCGTCCAAATGGTTTGATAGCTTTTATCACGTCAAAAGGAACAATGGATAAGCAGAGTAGTAAAATCAGAAAGCAAATAGACGAAAAAGCTGAGTTTATCGGTGCTATAAGGTTGCCGAATACGGCTTTTAAAGCTAATGCAGGCACAACAGTTGTCAGTGATATAATCTTTCTGAAGAAGAGGTCATTTCCACAGACAAAACTCAGTGAATGGGTCGATACCGCCTATAATGAAGATGGTCAGCGTATAAATCAGTATTTTATCAATCACCCTGAAATGATATGTGGAGAGCTAAAAATAAAGTCAGGTCCATATGGTCCTGAAATGACAGTTGACCCTTTTTCAGATAAAAGTCTGAAAGACGCATTGTCAGAGTGTGTTGAAAATCTAGTGAATAATACAGATGTGCGCTATACACAATTATCTCTCAGACCAGTAGCCGCTGAAGCAGACGATACGCAGAAACAGGAAGAAGCATTGCCTGCACCTGAAAACATTCCTGACGGCTTTTACGTTTCAATTAATGATAATATCTATAAAAGAAACGGAAGCGTTCTTGTAGAAGCAAAAAGGAAAAGCGGCAAGGCGTTTACAGAAAGAGAAAAGGGAATGCTCACTCTTGCGATAGACCTTGCCAAAGATTTGAGGTATGCTGTAAACATTCAAAATACAGATATATCGGACGAGGACTACGAGAAAATCAGAATAAGTCTTGAAAGCAAGTATAATTATTTCTCCGTAAAATACGGCAAGATAACAGACCCGAACAATAAACTGGTTTACAACACTCTCAGATATGTGCGGGACGATAATCTCGATTTTCTCAAGAGCATTGAAACACCAAAGTTTGAAAAGTCAGATATTTTATTGAAAAGAACAATACGTCCGTCAATAAAAATAACTCACTGTGATACAGTTGAGGACGGCTTTCAGGCTACTCTTGCGGAATATGGATATATTGACCTTAATCATATATCAAAAATCACAGGATATAAGGTAGACGAGTGCATTAACAGACTTAACGGCATACTTATGTATCGTGACCCTGACGAATTGTTTTCTGCTGACATTCAGCCTACTGATGGTTGGTTGACGGCAGACGAATACTTGTCGGGAAATGTGGTCGAAAAGCTAAGAAAAGCAAAACTTCTATCATCAAGGTTTCCTGAGCTGAAAGTAAACGTTGAAGCACTTGAAAAGGTACAGCCTGAAAAAATCAAAGCAGTTGATATACTAGCTCAGATAGGCTCATCATGGATACCTGAAAAATATATAGAGCAATTTGTAGAAGAGGTTTTCGGCATTGGTACAGTTGTTGAACACAACACTGCAACAGCAAATTGGAAACTGTCAAATAAGGTCAATGGCAATTATCACTCGTCCACAAGCACGGAGTATGGAACAGCGGATATAAATGCTATGTACATACTTGAAAACTCTCTTAATCTTAGAGATAGCACAGTATGGCGTGATAAGCGTGATGAGCTGGGTCACTTGGTCTATGATGATAAAGGAAATAAGGTCAGAGAAAAAGACGTAGAAAAAACCATAGCTGCTAATCACAAGGCTGAGAAAATCAAGGAAACATTCAAAGAATGGGTATGGACAGACGCATATAGAACGCAGGACCTTGAAAACATCTACAACTCAAAGTATAACACAGAACGTGCAAGAACGTATGACGGCTCACATCTGTTTTTTGCAGGAATGACAAGTTCAATACAGCTTGCGGATCATCAGAAAAATGCAGTTGCACGAGTTTTGTATGGTGGAAACACATTGCTTGCTCACGTTGTCGGTGCAGGAAAAACATTTGAAATGACAGCCGCTGCCATGGAAATGAGGAGAATAGGTGCTGCAAATAAACCGCTGTTTATTGTTCCTAATCATCTGATAGGACAGTGGGGAAAAGAGTTCTTGACGCTTTATCCTGACGCAAATATTCTTCTTGCAACATCAGAGGATTTTGAGAAAAGCAGGAGAAAAGCGTTTGTTAATCGAATAGCAACAGGAGATTATGACGCAGTAATAATGGGCTATTCAACTTTTGCAAAGATATCAATTTCGCCTGAAAAGCGAAAAGAATACTATCAACAGCAGATAGATGAGCTTATAGACATTATCCAGAGTTCTGATGATGACGATAATCTGTCTGTTAAGGACGCTCAGAAAAAGAAGAAGCAGTTAGAAACAAGACTTAAAAATCTTGAATATGATACTGAGCAGGACGATAATATCTATTTTGAAAACCTTGGCGTTGACGCACTTTTTGTTGATGAAGCACATAATTTCAAAAATCTTTCCATAAACACAAAGCTGTCAAGGATTGCAGGCATACAAACGACTGAGTCCAAACGAAGTGAGGACTTGCTCTTGAAAATTCAGTACATTAAGGAAAAGCAGAATGGATTGGATCGTGGCATTGTATTTGCAACTGGTACGCCTATCTCAAACTCACTTACTGAAATGTATGTCATGAAAAAATATCTCGAGCCTGATTATCTCAGAGAAAAAGGTCTACAGCATTTCGATTCATGGGTTGCCGATTTTGCAGAAGTGACAACAAATATAGAGCTATCTCCTACAGGTAACTCGTGGAGAGCCAAAAAACGTTGCTCAACGTTTAAAAATTTGCCTGAATTGATGAGTATCTATCGCAGAGTGGCAGATATCCAAACAGCAGAAACATTGAAGTTACCAGTGCCAAAGCTGAAAAACGGCAAGTATACGATATGCCTGACTAAGCCGTCAGAGGAACAGAAACTATTTATCTTTGATTGTGGCGAAAGAGCAGAGGAAGTTCATCAAAAAAGAGTTGACCCTAGCAAGGATAATATGCTGAAAATAACCAATGACGGAAAGATGTGTGCGTTAGATATGCGACTTGTTGACCCAACTGTAGAAGATAATCCTGACAGCAAGGTTAATATGGCGGTAAATAACATCTTCAACAAATGGGAAGAAACAAAAGATGATAGCCTGACACAGGTAGTTTTCCTTGACCGCTCTACGCCGTCAAAGGGTTTCAACCTATATGACGATATCAAGAGCAAGCTCATAGCCCTTGGCGTTCCTGAAGAGGAGATAAAATTCATTCATGACGCAAAAAATGATAAGGAAAAGGTAAAGCTCTTTGAAGATGTGAATGAGGGCAGAGTGCGTATACTTATCGGCTCTACGGAGAAAATGGGTGCAGGCACAAACATTCAGAAAAAACTATGCGCACTTCATCACATAGATGTTCCATGGCGTCCGTCTGATATCGAACAGCGTGAGGGACGTATACTCCGTCAGGGAAATGACTGCAAGGAGGTCGAAATTTTCCGTTATGCAACAGAGGGTACATTCGATAGTTACTCGTGGCAAACAATAGAGTATAAGCAGAAGTTTATATCTCAGGTCATGACAAATAAACCGCTTGGACGTTCGATAGATGATGTTGACGAAGCGGCATTGAACTACGCTGAGATAAAATCTTTGGCAACAGGTGACCCTCGCATTAAAAGACAGCTCGAGCTTTCAACTCAGGTGGATAATCTGCGCCGTGAAAAGTCAGAGTTTGAAGCTGATAGAATGAAAGCAAGAGAAGAAATAACATTCACTATTCCTACGCAAATAAAAAGAGCAGAGAAGTTTATCGAGATATTCGATAATGCAGTAGAGTATTCAAAGCAATATCCACGTTCTGAGAATTTCTGCGTAGAAATAGTTGATAACAAGATAACAGATAGGGAAGAAGCAGGCAAGGCTGTAAAAGCATTGCGAAAAGTTGGTGGCGAAGAGCCTATTGATGTGTGTGATTACAGAGGTTTTAAAATACAAATTCAGTATTCATCACTTGGCGGATATGGCTCTTTCAAGACAATAGTTTCGCACGAAAATGCAACGCTCTTTACTTCTCTTGGCGTGTCGAACACAGATGTATTTGATAACATTGATAATGCTATAGACGTTGATATGCCACAGTTGTTATCGAAACATAAGGAAGAGTTGAAAATAGCTCAAAAAAATATGCAGAAGTCAAAAGAGATAGCAGAGCGAGAGTTTCCAAAGTTAAAGGAGTATCAGGAAAAGAGAGAAGAACTCAATCAGCTCACATCGGAAATAGGCTTGAATGATAACTCAGGGGATATGGATATAGTTTTCAAACAAGACACTGTTAATTCTGTTATCGACAAGAGCTACATCCGAGATAATTCAGGAACGATAATTGCAAAGTTCACCTATAGTGTTCCTGAGAGTTATATAGAGAAGATTTACAACGATGATGATAACCTGAGCTTGGAATATGGTAGCCTACAGGAATACGTTAAGAGCGTTCAGGGTGATAACCGATTCTATGAAAAATCTAAAAAAGCAAGAAAAATCGTTGATGATGATATTCCTGCGGTTGATGATACGATGTTCTTAACGTTTAAACAGTGCCGTGCAATAGTTTTGGAGGAAGATAGTGAGCTTTTGACATTGCAAGGAGTTAAATCAAACGGAGAGCATATTAAGGTAGGAACATTTGACTATGATTATCAGACATATCAAACTTTAAGTTCTGTCGGAAAGCTCTATTCTGAAAAGCTTGGTATTCCATTTGGCGATGAAGATATTGCTGCTTCACGCAATAGAAGAATTTAAGATATAAGCCTTGATTGATTGTCAGGGGCTTTTTTTTCTTTCGGAGGTGAAAATTATTGTATAAAATTCAGATAGGCTGTAATAGGCGACTATCAAAGATATTTTATATCGATGAAAATGCGTTTAACAGCTATTTCGGGTGCAGTTCAGCAGACGAGTTTAAAAGAACTGCAAGACAAGAGCCATATGCTTGCAAGATTTTGTCCGTGGACAAAAGTGCAGAAGCATTTTCACTTGCTTTTGCGGATAGAGTATTGAGCAGATTATATATAGCTGAGTACTTAGTGGCGGACTATGACAGTGAGCATAAAGCGTTAGGAATTATTCGTTCAGAAATAAAAGATTGTATCGCATTTGACGGCTATATGGACGTTATTGACCTTAAGAGCATTGAAAATATTGATTATGCTATCAAGCTCTATACAGACTACATCAATAAAATAATGAATTTAGTAGAAGGTGACGCTGAGAAGTATAAGCGACGCAAAGCTTTAAAGTCAATAATTGAGTTGGCAAGGCATAGAAATGCCAATTTATACTCTGAAAAGGGGGATAAAATCAATGGCAATACGCCGTGAATATATAGGTTCGGGCAAGAAATTCATACGTTATTCTCCTGAAGAAATGGCAGACGCACGGCAAACGGATATGCTTGACTTCTTATCCCGAAAAGAGGGTTTTACCTTTATAAAAGTAGGCTCAGTATATCAATGTAAAGAGCGTGATAGTCTGATTGTTCAAGGTGACAGGCAACGTTGGTATTGGAATTCGCAAGAACTTAAAGGATTGAATTGTATTGATTGGCTTATGAAAATTGACGGTATGGACTTACGGGAAGCTTTTGAAACCATTATAGATTTGTCGGGAAATATTAAGACGGAGTTTGTAAAAGCTCCTGAAATAAAAGACGAGCCAAAAGAATTTCATTTGCCACCCAAAAGCGAAACGTATAGAAACGCTGCCGCTTATCTCACTAAAACACGAATGATAGATTCTCATATAGTCAGCTATTGTATTAAAAATAGTTACATATATCAGGACCAATACAAAAATGTTGTGTTTGTGGGTTTTGATGATAAGAATGAAGCAAAGTTTGCCGAGAGCAAGGTAACGAATACCTTCTATAAACGCAAGCCCAAAAATGTAAGTGGAAGTCAAAAAGAGTACAGTTTCAATCTGACATATTTGACACCTGAGAGTAACAAAGATACTGTTTATGTCTTTGAAGCTCCAGTTGACTTGCTAAGTCATGCAACGATGTATGTCATATCTGAAAAGAAAAGGGCTGAACGATTGGGGCAAAAACCTGATTATGATGTTTGGAAAAAGCAAAACAGGCTATCACTGTCGGGAACATCAGATGTTGCATTGCAATCATATCTGCAAAGATATCCTGAAATAAAAAACATTGTGCTTTGCTTAGATAATGACGAAGCAGGACGAAATGGAATTGCAAAAATAAATGAGAAGTATGCTGACAGGTATAACATTACAGTTCATATTCCTAAATTGGGCAAAGATTACAACGAAACATTGGTCAGCTATTTAACTGTAGCGGAGAAAGCTACAGAACAGAGAACAGTTGATAACAGTGAAGAAGTTGCTGTTACAAATACAACTCAGCGGTCACGCTGATACAAAAAAAATTCAAGGAGTGATTTTCTATGAAAAACAAGAAGATGAAGAAAATTGGTGCAACGCTCTCATCATCAGTTGCCGCATTGTCAATGATGTTGATGAACGCTGTATCCGCAAGTGCAGACGCTATTGATGTGAATGACAATGGCAAGGCGGCTGTAGTCCTTGCTGACCTGTCTGGTCTGCTCAAGTGGATCAATGACTTGGGTGACACTGCTAAGTATATTGGCTATGCCATATCAGTTCTTGCAGTTATAATCGCAGGTATCATGCTTATTGGCGGTGGCAATGGCGGTATGAGCAAAACAAAAGGTGTATTTATAGGAATACTTGGAGGATTAGCAATACTCGGCTTTGGTCCTAAACTCATTCAGGATTTTCAGTCAGCAACAACGAGTGGTATGCTTTTTATCAAATAAGCGGAGCGAACGGTACATATTGTATGTACCGCTATGGGTCTTAAGCTTTGAGCCTATAGCGGTGCATACACATACAGTGCATTAGAAACAGAAAGGACGGATAATTATGAGAGAAAGGTTATACAATGGTGATTTTTTTAACTTCGATTTTTATATCGAACGTACAGAGGGTGTTTATGACGGCATAGACTATGAAGAAGCGTTCAAAGCATTTACCTATCACATTCTCCATGAAAGTGGTCCGATAGAGATAGGCGTTGATTATGACAGACTAGGTAATGATGGTTTACCAAAAGAAAATGGAAGTGGAAGAATGCCACTTCGCAAGTTTTCAAAAGGCGTTTTTACAGGCGTAGTTGATGGCATTATTAAAGATAAGCTGATTGATAAAGCAATCGGTAATCTTGACGATTTTCAGTATAACTATATACGAGCGAATAAAGATTTTGAGTCAATAGCTGATATGTTCAAACGAATTAAAGATGACTGTGATTATGACAGTTGTGACTTTGACTATGATATAACAGTGACAGTTGGATCGCCAGAGTACGGAACGAATGAACCATATGACCGCTATTATAATGATGTTCTTAGCAGAGTAAATGTTATAACAGACGCAAAAGATATAATGAGTCTGTGCTGTGATTGGTCGGAATTTGTTTATCGCTATTATGACAAACTCAAAGATTTTGCCGATAAGAATTGGAGAAAGAACAATTTTGCCGAACCAGAAGATTTTGTGTACGAATGGATAGATGAAACGCAAAAATTACTTGCAGGCTATGGCACAGACAGTATATACAGTGCGTTGAGTGAAGTTATTGGTTTTGTCAATATCACTTGACACATTTTATTCGAACAAGAATTATGCAACGAGAAAGATATGATCATAGTAGAGCTTTCTTCGGGCTGCCGGAGGCAGACCACCGTTGGCGGTGCAGATTCTTCTGTTGGCCCAGTAACTCATAAAATATCTCCAGATCATGGTCTTCAACTCTTTCATAGTGTAGTTCTCCGGCTTGTCCTCACGGCTGTAGAACAGCTCTTCTTTCATTCTTGCCCACATACTTTCACAGCG
>NZ_QTYG01000072.1:0-9232 GCF_003462045.1 Ruminococcus sp. AM31-15AC
GAATTTTATATTTATATTATATTAATGCGAAACAAAATGCACAAAAAGAGTTTAAAAAATCGTACAAAAAGTAACTGTCAAAAGGTTTGCAATTTTGGTGAAAATATTGTATAATAAATAAGTATAAGATGTCAGGCATAAAATGCCGATATCAGATCATCATGCCAATAAAAAAGGGGGAGATCTTATGGGTCTGTTCAGCAGAAAAAGCTCCGAGCCCAAAACATCGACACAGCCTAAAAAGCAGCAGATAAATGCTGATGATATATGGAACACTCCTGTGAAGAGAGCAGGCGGAGATACGGCTTTTGTGAAGGAGTCCAGCAGCGATAAGGTACACGCTGAGAAGATAACCGATACCATAGAGCCGGAAACTATCCGCAGCAAGATGGAGCAGCTTGAAAAAGAGCTGGCTGAAAAGAAAAACGATCCCGTAAAGACCTATGCCGACTACGACGTGAACCCAGTAGGACAGGCTGAGATAACCGATGCCCAGAGCGAGTATGAAAAGCTTTATGAGGAGGAACACGCAAGATTTGTAGCTTCTCATAAGGAGGATATAAGCGTGGCGTCCGTTGAGGGTATCGACTCAAAGCTTGAGGAGATATATAGGATACATGACGAGAAAGTGGCTCAGGAGAAGCGTGATACAGGCAATATCGAAGCCATAAGTGCAGAGACCACAGCCGCAAAGGTGGCTGAGCTTCCTTATGCAAAAAAGCCTGAGGACTATGCAGAGTATAAGGATATAAAGGGAATATCCGTCGATGAGGCTCTTGTGGAGGGTCTTGGCTCTGTTGACCACAGCGAGGACGACGACGCTATCGGCTCAGTATCGGAAGAGTTTTTGGCGCAGAAGGTGAAAGAATTTAACGAAAAATATGGCAGATGATCGGGGGGGTAAAGGCATTACTAGGGGTATTGCCAGAATAAATTGAATTGGAGAGATAAAATTGAAGATCAATACCGATAACCCTATCATAAAGTTTTCAGGCAAAGGCAAGCCGTTTCAGTATGATAAGTTGCTTTATGCTACATTAAATGAGTATATACTTGATTATAAGAACGCAAGACTTGATAAGCTTACCGATCAGGACGCTTCTATATGCCTTGCGAGAATAATAAGAAAAATGGAAGTCAATGACGTTCCTGTCCAGCAGTTTTTCCATGAAGAGCTTGAAAAGTGGAGCGAGCATACCAACTATGAAAAGATACTCAGACTTTGCGAGCTTATGGCAAAGGATATCTTCGGCTGTTTTGATAAGAACAGAGATGACGGCAACGGCGGCTTCTATAAAACAGACAGGCTCTATTGCGTAAATAATGACGGTGAAAGAGATTATATCGTCTGTGACGAGGTTGAGAAAAAGGGACTTTTCAAGAAAGTTCCAACTCCTGTCACATTGTATTTCAATGATCTTATGGAGAAAAATAAGCGTGGCGAGCTGCCAAAATCAAAGTAAATTTTGTATTAACAAATAATAAGGAGAGTATTAACATGGTAAATATAGAAATGGCAAACGGAAAGAATATCAAGATCGAGCTTTATCCTGACGTTGCGCCTATCACAGTTGCAAATTTTGAGAAGCTTGTTAAAGAGGGCTTTTATGACGGACTTATTTTTCATAGAGTTATCTCAGGCTTTATGATACAGGGCGGCGACCCGACGGGAACAGGCATGGGCGGTGCAAAAGAGAAGATAAAGGGCGAGTTCCTTGCCAATGGTGTTCGTAACGACCTCAAGCATACAAGGGGCGTTATTTCGATGGCACGTTCAGCAATGCCAAATTCAGCAAGCTCACAGTTCTTCATCATGCACCAGGACGCTCCTCTTCTTAACGGTCAGTATGCAGCATTCGGCAAAGTAGTCGAGGGCATGGACGTTGTTGACGAGATCGCAGCAGTTGACGTAAATTTCAACGATAAGCCGCTTGTAGATCAGGTCATGAAGAAAGTAACTCTTATTGAGGACTAATAAAAAGGAAAATCATGGGCTGCGGTCTTTATGGCGGCAGCCCTTGTTTACGGCAAAAAAATATCAGGAGAGTAAATAATGGATTTCAAGAAAGTAACAGTGGGATTTTTTGCAGCGGTCATGGCAATGACCTCAGTGTGTTTCGCTGATCCCGAAACGCCTGTGACAACCGATGTGCCAGCCACAGATCCTGTACCGGAAACAACCACTACCGCTCAGCCTCAGCGGGAGGACACTGAAACGACTACAACTACCACAGCTCAGACATGGGAAACCACCACATGGGGAACTACCACATCTTATTCCTATGTTCCGGACACTCCGACTTCTACGCCGACAGTTGTAAAGCTTGTGGTCAGCGAGGTAAAGGATAAAAAGTTCACAGCGAAAATAAATATCCAGTGCGACCACCTTATCTCAAACGCTTCTATCTCCGTGGGTTATGACGATAGCCTTGTAGAGTTTGAAAAGTGCGAAACCAATGATAAAGCAGGGGGCATGGCAGTTGACAACGCCTTTGCAGGTAAGTTTGTATATAACTATGTGAACGCAGACGGCACAGACTTTGACGGTGATTATGCGACCCTTCATTTCAAAGTCGCAGACGAAAAGCTCACCTCAACAGTGCTTTATCTCACAGTAAATTCCCTTGATGACGAAAACCTCAATGCCATATCAAATCAGGTAGAGAACGGTATCGTCAAGTATCAGGACGCTGCAGACGTTCAGCAGGACAACAGCGATTATATCGAAATAGACGTTGACTATTCCAAGTACCCTATCGCTCCCGAGGATATAGGGCTTACAGATGTTGAAAGCGTAACAGTAGCCAACGGCGAAGTGCTATATTCGAGATGGCAAGTTCCAGACCCTCAGCACAGGCGAAACAAAGATAGACATTGTTTATAAGGACGGCTCAGTAGGGCATTTTAAAATAGTGATAAAAGAACCTGAAGCCGTGAAGCTTGAAAGCTCAGAAGCAGAAGCGACCTCAAAAGCCGCAAGTCCGGTGTCGGAAGAAAAGAGCGGTTCATCAATGGGAGTTATTATTGGCGTGGTCTGCGTTTTGTGCTTAGCTCTTATTGCCGCTGAGTATCTTATGATAGTGAAAAACAAAACAGTAGGCGACAATAAGTCAGCCAACAAGGATAATGATAAAGATATCCACGATACAGACGAAAGCGACGATACCAATTTGTCCGAGCCTGACGAACCTGACGAAAATGAAGAGCAGGAAGAAACTGATAATACAGACGACGATACAGACACAGATAAAGAAACAGAAGAATAAACAAAAAGCGGTGCAGAGAATTGAACTCTGACACCGCTTTGTTTCCTATTTAGCTATTATTAGACAATTCCTTAAGCTCTCGACCCTCTTTAAGCAGGTCATGCAACCTTTGAGCGTCATTATTTGCAATAGCATCACGATACTCCGTTAATCTTGCGATTATATGCTCTATCTCGTCCACCAGTGGACCACGGTTCATAAGGAAAAGCTCCGTCCACATATCCTCGTTGAGTTTAGCCACTCTCGTAAGGTCTTTGAATGATCCTGCCGAAAAGCCTGCCTGCTTTAAAAGACTGGGGCTTTTTACATAGGAACTTGATACAACATGAGCAAGCTGAGAAGTGAACGCAATAACGCTGTCATGCTCCTCAACGTTTGATACAACGACCTTTGCAAAACCTATGTTGTATGCAAGCCTTGATATCTCCTGCACCACCCTCATAGGCGTTCTGTCAGTAGGCGTCATTATAAAGCTTGCTTTTTCAAAAAGATTGTCCACCGAGTATGCAAAGCCTGAAAATTCACGTCCTGCCATAGGGTGACAGCCGAGGAAGTTTACGCCGTTTTCAATGCAAATGCCCTCTACGGCTCTGACTATCTCGCCCTTTACTCCACAAGTGTCAAGAACGATACCGCCTTTCTTGAACTTGCCTGCATTCTCCGTGATAAATTTTATGGTAGCCTCAGGGTGAAGTCCCACAATAACAACGTCACAGCCTGCAAGGTCGTCAATGGCCATCTCTCCGTCGATAGCCTCCTGTGCCAGCGCCCCTGCTATCGTTCCCCTGTCAATATCTATACCGAAACAGCTTTCATGAGTGTTCTTTTTTATTGCCTTGGCAAGCGAACCGCCTATAAGTCCAAGTCCAACTATACAAATCTTCATTGTCCGTCATGCTCCCTTTGCTTTTACGCTTTTAAGCTTTTATGCAATAAAGTATACCACTAAAATCACACTTTGTCAAGAGCCATGCACACTCAATTATTCACCGCAAAGCTCTGCAATAGCATTAGCGTACATATTCAGATTTATTTTGAAAGTTTCCATGGAAATATGCTCGTCAGCTCCGTGCATATTGTTGTTTTCCTCAGGAAATTCCGCACCGAACGCAACACCGCCCTTTGTGTTGTGAACGTAGGTTATTCCGCCCTCTGCGATACATTTTCCCTTTTCGCCCTTGATCTTTTCGTATACCCTTAACAAGGTCTGAACGAACTCACTGTTTTCGTCCACATAATGCGGCTCCATGCCGTCAAGCTCGTCCACCTTGAAGCCCTTGCTCTCCAGTGCCGAAGTTATGATACCGCTTATCTCAGCAAGCGTCTTGTCAATAGGGAAGCGTATGTCGATACCGCCATGAAGCCTGCCACCCTCAGTTTTAGGATAGTCAGCGCACAGGTCATCTCGCCTGATACATCGTCTGAAAAACCAAGACCGCAGGATTTTCCGTTGCATTCTCCGTGTGGGAAAAGCTCAGCCAACCCACCAAGGAGAGCATTTTTATTTTTATATTCTGCCACAAATTTTGTCACCGCATTGTCGCCGTTTTCAGGTCTTGACCCGTGTGACGATTTTCCTCTGATGACCTTCTCACTGCCGTCAGCAAACTTCACAATGCACTTGTCAGGGATAGCATTTATAACGCTTCCACCATTTATCTCAGCTATCTTATCATCTGAAAATTCAGCAGAGAATGTAAGATGCACCATGCCCTTTTCGCAGTTGAGCACAGGAAAAGAGCCGTCGGGGGTGAACACCATTTCAGGGAAAGGCTGTTTGCTTTCATAATATTCCATGTCCTCACAGCCACCCTCTTCATTGCCGCCGAAAATAACACGGAAGTTCTTTTTTATAGGAATGTTAAGCTCTTTGATAGCCTTTACAGCCCACAGCACCGCAACGCTCGGACCTTTGTCGTCAATTGTTCCTCTGCCGAAAAGCTTTCCGTCAGCTTTAGTCAGCTTGAAAGGCGGATAGCTCCAGCCCTCGCCTGCGGGAACAGTGTCAAGATGCGAAAGCACAGCAAGCTTACATTCTCCGTTTTGGTAAAAATCACCGTGAACAGCATAGCCGTCAAAGTCCTTTGTTGTCATGCCGAGCTTTTCAAGATAAGCCTTTCCCCAGTCAAGAGCCTTGCGAGAACCCTCGCCAAATGGCTTAACAGGGGCGTTTATGTCGCCTACGCTCCCGATAGAGATTATCTCGTCAAGGTCACGTAGGATCTCCTCCATGTGCTTGTCAAAATATTCTGCAAATTGTTTCTGATACATATTTATTCCTGCCTTTCAAGTGTGCAAATCATTATTTCCGAGGGATTATTCAGTCTGAATTTACCAAGTCCTGCCGTAACAGCAAGCTTTGCCAATCCCTGTTCAGCGTCTAGTTTGTAAATCCCCTTTGTGTATCGTGGAAAGAATTTCCGTTCTGGAGAAAGTATTCCGCCAATAAAAGGCAATCTTATAACTCCCCCGTGGCAGTGACCCGAAAACGTCACATCTGCTCCCCAGTCCGCATAAGCACGGAACGCCAGCGGCGTGTGCGAAAGCAAAAAGTTACACTCGCTCCTGTCAGGCTCGCCTAAAAGCTTTGTAAGCTCGTCCTTTGTGATCTTCGGCAGGTCATTATGTGAAAAATCTTCGTTGCGGTAAAATCTTTGGGGAAGCTGAGTGCCGTATATATTGATGTGATCCTCGCCTATTTTTATCTGCTCCATATTGTTTCTCAGAATGTGTACTCCACATTCAGTGAGTTTCAAAGCAAGGGCTTCGGCATTATCCATGTTGTCAGTTTCATGGTTACCGAAAATATAATAGGTCGGTGCAATATGTTTTAGCCTTTTCATAAGGGCAAGCTTCGGTATCATGTCCGTTTCGTCACGGCTGTAAAGATCACCTGCAAAGAAAATAAAGTCAGGCTCGGCGGCAATACAGGAATTTACCAGATTGTTGAAATTATCCCCGTAACGCTTCTTGTGAAGATCTGCAAGAAGAAGTATCTTTTTACCAACAAAATTCTCAGGGAGCTTTGATACTTTCAGCTCATATTCGTTCACCCTTAGCTGTCTGTTTGAAATAAGCATATAACCGCCCAGAAATGCGGCGGCAACAAAAAGCGGCAGCTTGTATGACATTTTATTACCTCATTCCTACTTGCAAAGATATTTTTTCAGATCGTCCATTGCCCATTTTGCGTGGTTGTAGCCGTAATCGTAGAGCCTTCTCAGCTTTACAGGGTCGCCCTCTGTTCTTCCCACACCGAAGGTGGTCTTTGGTGTGAAAACAAAGACTTTCCCCTCCGCTTTAAGCTCCATAAGCTCTGCGATACATTTATTGTATCTCTCGGCTCTTGTGGCAAGGGCTTCGGCAAACTCAGGGTGCTTGTGATAATATTTCATGGCAAGCTTTGTGGCAGGCTCTTGGGTCTTAACATAGCCCTTTGGCCTGGTCAGCACAACGATATTTTTATCACAGCCTGCTTTTATTGCCTGCATATATGGTATGGAATCTGATATACCGCCGTCCATATATTTTTCGCCGTTTATCTCTATCTCAGGGAAAAGCAGAGGAAGCGCACAGGTGGCTCTAAGCAAATTCCAGTGGGTGTCATCTTTTGGCACGTCCATATACTCAGCCTTGCCGTTTTTTACGTTTGTAACAACTGCACAAAATCTGCCCTTGAAGTTTCTGTAGGCTTCATAATCAAAGGGAAGCTCAACATTAGGCACAACATTGTAGGCATAATCAAGGTTATAGTAGCATCGGTTTTTCGGATCGATAAGATGTCTTGCTCCCATGTATTTCTTTGTTCCCATGAACTCAGTTGCAAGGCGGAGATTTCTTCCTATCTGCCCTGAGCAGTAAGAAACGCCGAAAGCTGCTCCTGCCGAAACGCCTATAACATAATCGGCTATTATTTTATCTTCCAGCAGAGCGTCCATTATTCCGCAGGATAGACCGTTCTGCTGGCTCCGCCCTCTAAAGTAAGTCCAAGCATATAATTACCTCTGTTTCTGAAAAGAGGACGGCTTGACCGTCCCCCAATTTTATTTTATATCTGTATCCTTTAAAATTATGCAGAAAACGGGCGAAGGATGTTCGCCCTTACAGTTTTTATCTTACGGCTTCAGATGTTGTATCTGCCATGCTGTTATCCAAAGCTGAATTGTCAAGAACTGTTTCTGTGAACTCTCTGCCGTCGTCGGTAAGAGCCTTTTTAAGCTCATCCATAGCGTTCTTTGTTGCGTTGTCGTCTGTTATCCTTACGATAACATTGTCGCTCATAAGCTTCACTGTGGAAACAAGACTTTTAAGATCTACCACACGCTCATCGATTATATAAGTGCTTCCTGAAACCTTGATGTCATAAAATTCCTTTGGCGCTGCTGTTGTTGTGGTAGTAACGGAAGCTTCATTGGAGGAAGCACTTACGTCCTTGCCGTCCCCTGAGCCTTCGCCTTTTCCACCGCCTAGTCCAAGTCCAAGATACTGCATTATAAGAATAAGCGCCGCAATGATAATGACGATCAGCATGATACTAAGAAGCTTTTTCTTCTTTTTCTTTTTCTGCTTTTGTCTTTGTTTTTCAAGGTCACTGCGGTAGAGCTTTTCAACATCGTTCTGAATACTCATTTTTATTGTCCTTTCTATTTGGAAGTGTTTATGTATGTAAAGTAAACATTTTCGTATTTGTCTGACACAGCCTGCACAGCGTTTTCCACTGTTCTCATGTTACGATAAAGCACAGCGTCACCGTCATAGACCACTGCCGCAAGCATTACTTCACCGTCTGCTGCACCGAGTCCTTCAAAAAGAGATATGAGCCTGCCTGAGATATCTTCATCAGGGGTCACGGTCATAATATCCTCATCATTTCGGGAAATATACAGCTTATCAGTGCCGTTTTCATTTCGCATATCAAGTGAGATAAGCATACCCTGAGTGTAGCCGTCAAGCGCCTGCTGATTTTTTGCGGCATTGCTGTTAATGTTCTCAGCCTTTTTATAGGCTTCATCTATCTGCTTTTGCATATTCTCACGGAGCTTTTCAAGCTCGTCAGCGGACTTTTGCTTCTGCTCCTCAAGCTGTTGAGTGACAGCCTGCACCTGAGCTTTTGCGTCCTCTTTCTGACTGTCGGCAGATGCGGAAACATCGGTCATGACCCAGAAAAGCATTATCATGATAACATCGAGCAGGGAAGTCAGCTCAAGGACTATGCCCTTATTTTTCCTGAAACCATTCATGGCTGTTCACCGCTTTGGGAATGTTCAGCGTTGTTTCTTTCAAGATAGAGCTGAACATTTTTCTCGTTATCCTCTATTTTTGCAGAGATTATGCCGTCAAGAAATTTGAAGATTATAGCAAAAACAAGTCCCCAAAAAGTGGAGGTCAAAGCGCCATAAAAATTATCCTGAACGTTTGTCATATCGCCCACCATACCGAGGAGAGATATAACAGTGCCGAGGATACCCAAGAGAGGGAAAATCCCTGTGAGATTTACGAACAGAGAATAAAGGCTTCCTGTGCGGTTGCGCATAGAAACGATATCTGTTTCACGAATGTCCGAAATATCGCTGTCAGCCTGACGGTGGGAAGCACCTGAGTCGGGAACGAAGATGTTAAGATGAAGCTTGTTGTAGAGAACATCAGCCGATTTTTTAGTGAGATAAAAGACGAGGGCGGTCGCGACTGCAACCAAGAAAATTATCATGTCGAAGCCGAAAAAGTTCATAAAAATTACGGAAAAGAGTTTTTTCATGGATAAGACCCCCTATAGAGATAATGATAGCACATTTTGAGGTAAATTGCAAGATGTGGGGGCGGATTTTTAGTGAGGAGGGGAGGAATGAGGAATGAGGAGTGAGGAATGAGCATAGCAGACCAAAGTAAATTGCAAGCATAAAGTAAAATAAAGCACCGAGCGAAGCGAGAGATAAAGCGCACGCTCAAGCCCGGCGCTAGAGGGCTTG